>CAZIRH010000103.1:0-12517 GCA_964541065.1 uncultured Solibacteraceae bacterium | reverse complement strand
AAGGGCGGAGCTGGGGACGGATTCTCCGGCTTCTGGTTCCGAGTCCCCACAGAACTGGGCATTCTGGTGCGCCTGCCCCCGGCAGAACTGCGCGTGTTCCTCGTGGTGGTCCACAGCTCGCAACGCGACCGAAATCCCGGCACGTTGAGTGTGCGCGAAGTCGCGCGGCGGGCGGCTGTGAGCCAGCGTCATGCGCACCTCGCCCTGTCCGGCCTCTTGAAGCGGGGGTTCATAAACGCGACGAAAAGCCCGGGGATAGCGGCCGTGTACGGAGTCCCCATCCGGTGGAGACAAGGGGCGGACTGTGCACCTACAGGTGTACGCCCTGTACACGCAGATCGAGACCACTGTGCACCTGCTGGTGAACAGCGGTGTGCACCCGTAGGTCAACGGGACTGTGCACCTACCGGTGCACAAACTTCAGAGTCTTCAGATGTTCAGAGCCAGAGGACGGACGATTACCTGCCTTCGCAAGCTCAGGCAGGCTCACGTATCGATTGCCTGCCGGCGAACGAAGCGACGCCGACTCACACCTCGGACCTGAGGGCCGAGACGGTGAGAGGTCTTTTGGCGGCATGGATGAACAGGGAACCCGACGCCGAGATTCTGGACAAGATTCTCGGAGCGATGGACGGCATGAGCGCCGGAGATTTCAAGCGGTTGTTCGAGGCGAAGTTCGCGGAGGCCGGCGGACGGTACAAGCCGGGCCGGAAACTCGGCCCGCGCAACTTCGCGTGGTTCATGGAGGTATTGAACGAAAAGGCGGGCCGCGCGCGACCGGCGGCACCGGGGGCGGTGGACTGGCGGCTGCCAAGGGACGTTTTCGACCGGATGAGCAGCGCCTTCGACACCACCGACACCGGCCCGTGGCCGCAGGGGGACGAAGCAGCGGGCAGCGTCGGGCTTGTTCGCCAAGTCCTCGCGGGTCTCGACCTGCCCGCGTCCCCGGAAGAGGCTACGGCCTTGGTGGGCGCTGCCGCATCCCTGGGGGCGGGCCCGGAGGTGCTGGCGGCCTACCTTGCCCGTGAAGCGGCCAGGAAGCGCAGGGGCGAGAACCCGATCCGAAGTGCCGGCTTCTTCCGCAAGGCGATTTCAAAGGATCTGCCCGCCTGGATGCGCGCGAATGTCGAACTCGTCGCGCAAATCAAGCGCGGGGAAATCAAGTACTCAGAGGTAACGTGAGACTGGGACAAACGTCGCGCGGCCCGCGCGGTTGCCTCCGTACCCACCGGGCGGCCGGGCGGTGTCGGAACTGTGGCGCGGCCACGGAACCGGCTCACATGCCCATCCAGCGGGGCGGGCTGTTCTGCGGTGACTGCTGCCCCTGCTGCGCGAGTGCGCCGACACGTAGCACGCCGCCAGAAACCTTGGAAACGCGAGGGACGCCATGAACCGCGAGCTGGCCCAGGCGGAGCTACGGGAAGCGGAACGCGGCGCTGGCGAGGGTTTCCTCCGGGACCTGGGCTTGCCGCAGGGTCTGTACCGCGTCAGCGAAGCTGCCATGCTGCTCGGCATCAGCCCCAAGAGCATCTACCGCTGGTTCCGGCGCGGCCGGATACCGTTCTACGGCTTCCGAGGCAGCTACCGCGTCCGGCTCCGCGACCTGCTGCCAGAAAGGCGGAAGCCTCCAAAGCCGTGAACCCTGCCCCCTCAAAGCTACGGCGGGGGCTGGAAATTGGGGTGGCACGGGGAGACGGCCGGCGGGCGCCAAGCGTTTCCCCCGCCCCGCCGAAGGCGGGGGAAAAAAGGGAGCGGGGGGCTTGACAAACCCAGCGTGTTAGGTTACACTTCGGTCATGAGGTGCAAGGTCCACAAGGTGAAGCTCGTTTGCTTCTGCCCGGCCTGCCGGGGCGCGGCCAGGTCGAAGCGGAAGGCGGAAGCGTCAAGGCGGAATGGTCTGCTGGGCGGGCGCCCGCGCAAGCAGGAGGGCGGTGAGTGATGGCGGTCTACAAGCGCGGTGGCGTGTGGTGGTATCACTTCGTCTTTCGAGGCGAAAGGATTCAGGAGACCACGAAGCAAGGTAACAAGCGTGTGGCCCTACAGATGGAGGCGGCGCGGAAGACGCAGCTTGCCAAGGGCGAACTGGGAATCGAGGACCGCCGGCCCGTCCCGACGCTGCGCGAGTTCGCGCCGCGCTTCGAGGCGGCGATTGAAACGCAGTGCGCGGAGAAGCCGCGGACGGTGGAGTTCTACAAGGCCAAGGTGCGAACGCTGCTCGCCGATGAGACTCTGGCAACGGCGCGGCTGGACTCCATCGACGAGGCTGCCATCGAATCCTACACGCAGGCCCGTTCCAAGACCACTTCCCGCCGCAAGATGGCCCTCTCGGCAGGCTCGATCAACAGGTCGTTGGCGACGTTGCGGCGGCTGCTACGCCTGGCGCACGAGTGGAAGGTGATCCAGCGGGCGCCGCGCGTCCGCCTGTTAAGGGGAGAGGGGCAACGCGAAACCATCATCACCCACGCGCAGGAGAAGCCCTATCTGGACGTGGCCCCCGCCCCCCTGGGCGACGTGGCGCTACTGCTGCTCGACACGGGGCTGCGCTTGGGCGAAGCTCTGAGCCTCGACTGGCCGCAGGTGAGACTCGAACCCCCGAACGGAGCGAAGTTCGGCTACGTCACCGTGCTTTCCGGCAAGGCCAAGAGCCGCAAGTCCCGCAACGTCCCGTTGAGCGAGCGAGCCGTGGCGATGCTCAACCGGTGGGGGCCACGGGAGAGCGGGCTGGTCTTCCACCAGGGCGACGGAGAGACGCCGCTTTCCGAGAGCCGCCTGGATCAGCAGCACGCTCGGGTGCGCCATCTGCTGAAACTGCCCGCCGACTTCGTGCTACACTCACTACGGCACACCTTCGGCACCCGGTTGGGTGAGGCGGGGGCGGACGCTTTCACGATCATGCGCCTGATGGGCCACAGCACGGTCACGGTTTCGCAGCGATACGTGCACCCGTCGCCGGAGGCGGTGGAACTGGCCTACGAGCGGCTGATGGGGCTGAATCTGCAAAAGGCCGCTACAGTCTCCGCTACAGTCTCGACGGTCCAAGCCGAGGTTGTGCAGTAAAGCCTTTGGTTTCAATGCGCCCGGGTGGCGAAACCGGCAGACGCAAAGGACTTAAAATCCTTTGGGAGGCAACTCCCGTGCGGGTTCAAGTCCCGCCCCGGGCACCAATGGAATCAAGGATTTAGGCGGAATTTCCCGGCGCTTCTACTGCACCCTCTGCGCGGCGTCTGTGTGCCTATAGTGTGCCAACTTTGCGGACTCTTCGGTCTTTTTGCTCAGGTACTCATCCAGCCGCCGGGTGGCGTCCTTCAGGTCCGACTCGCTCACGATGTTGTAGCGGTCGAACACGGAGCGCGTCTTGTGCCCGGAAATCGCCATCGCCACCCGCTCGGGCACGCCGGCCCGGATGAGGTTTCGCACGCCGGTTCTGCGGAGGTCGTGAAAGAGCTTGGTGGGCTTCCCACCCTCATCGGTCAGCCGCGCCGCCCTCGCCGCGGCTTCCCAGGCGTCCCGGAAGTCTCGCAGGGGCTCCCCGGCCCGGAAGAACACCCAGGGGCACTTGGGCCATTGCTGGTCGCGGATGGCCTTCTGCATCACCAGCGTGTCGTGAAGTTCTCCCGTGAGGGGGATCGTCCGGGCCTGATCGTTCTTGGTGGTTCCCGGTTCCAGGCGCACCACGCGCTCGGCCAGGTCCACCTGGCCCCACTGGAGGGACAGGATCTCCGCGCGCCGACATCCGGTGTAGTAGGCGAAGGTCATAACCGGCCGGATCTCCGGTGGCAGGGCCTCCCGCATCCTGCAGTATTCCTCCGGCTCGAAGAACCCCTTGCGGACGTTGTGTTCCTTGAGAAAGGGAATGCGCGGAACCCGCGCCACCTTGGGAGGCGTCGCTTTCGCCGCAAGGTTGAACCCGCGCCGCAGCAGGGCCAGCGCCCGGTTCGTTGTGGCGTTCGCGTCGCCGGCCTCTTGGCGGGCCTCGATGTACCGTTGGATCAGGTCGGTGTCCACCTTCCGGGCGGGCAAGTGGCCGAAGAAAGGCGTTAGCCGGACGCGGATCACGCCTTCCGCCCAAGCGTAACCCTTGCCGTTCACCTTGTAGTCCCGCAGAACCGAATCCAGCAGCTCCCCCACGGTGATCTTTGACGGCGCCGCAACATGGCCCAGGTCGCGCTCCCGCAAGGTGGCCGTCAGAAACGCCTCCGCGTCCTTCTTCGTCCCGCGGATGGTCTTGTTCTGATAGGCCCGCTTCCCCGTCTTGACGTCCCGCCCCTGGAACACCCGCACCAGCCAGGTGCTCTTGCCCCGTGCGATGATCTGGCCCGGCATCTCAGGTGCCTTTCTTCCTTGCCCGCGCCTTCGCTTTGCGAACTTCGGCGCTCTTCGCCGCTGCCTTCCTTGCCCTGTCGCGGCGCTCTTCAGCCGTCATGGTTTCCAGGCTCCGCTTCCCGCCGATCTTGCCACCGATAGCGCCCTGCTTTCGGAAGAACTCTTCGACCGCCTGCGGCAGCTTCGGCCTCACGCCAATAGCTTAACCCCCTATAGCGCAGTTGTCAAGCGCCCTTGTTGGCTCGAACGCCATACACGGACCGCCGTGGGCCGCCCACGTTTCGCTCACAGGTTGAGGCCGGTTGTGCCGCCATTCCCAAGGCGGCATGGGGTGCTTGTCGGCCCACAGCGCAGGCCGCTGTCCAGATCCGTTGTGTGCCGGCCCCGGTCGATACCGCCCGTGAGGCCCTTGCCTTGGTCGGGTCATGCTGATACACTGCCTGCTATAGTCCCACAGCCCGAGGTTCGGGTCTTCGGCCGGACACAGCGAGACAGGACGGCGATGTCCCGACTTGCCGCTCTTGCCGGGAGATACCAGCGGGGGGTAGCTCGATGGCGACCGCGACGCTGATCGTCATAGTGATCGTTGGGGCCGTCCTCACATGCTCCTGCGTCTACGTCATCGAACTCGCGCGGCGAGCCAAGGAACTCGTGAAGTACAAACTCAGGCGCGCTGCCGTGGCTCTCTTGCTGTACGGGTTCGGGATCGCGCTTTGGCGGAGTCTCGGACACCCGTGGGGCGAGTGCGTGGTGTTGGGCTTCTTGCTCGGCCTTACCCCCCTCGGGTTCATGAGGCCGCCCAGGAGAACGCGCCGCGTACCGGCTGGCCTTTGGCGTGCCGTCATCGAACGCGACCGGCCGCACGGGGAGGCATACGACCCCGAGAAGCACCACATGCACCATGAATTGGCATTCAAACGGGGGGGAGATCATTCGCTGACGAATCTCCGCCTGGTTAGCAAGGAGGAGAACCTGCGAAAGGGCAGCAGGCTTCCGGGCTTTCTGGAGCTCCTCGGGTACCGACGGTTGGTAGTGATCGTGCTCACTGTGAGCTTCGTCGGTTGGGTTGCCTATCAGCTCCAAAATCATGCCGGGCCAGCCGGTCAGCCGACTCCAAACAGCGCCGCTGTTGCCGAATCTTCCACTGGTGCCCCCGTTGTAGCTCCCATGCAGAGTCCGCTCCCGAGTCCGCCGCCGCCACCTCTCCTGGCACCCCCGTCCGCGCCGCCAGAGGGTGCGGCCTCTGGTCACTTGCGCAACGCGGATACGCTCACGTCCACGAGTCAACGTAGCCGACGGGAGCCTCTGAGCTCTCCGCTGCCAGTTGACCCGGATGCATCAGCGGAGCCATCGACCGCCACTTCGATGGCATCGGCGCCACCGCGGTCCGAGCCGCCAGGGGCGCCCCTGCGCTACACGGTCTCCGAGTTGCTGGCCGCCTACAAGACGAACAAGCGCGAGGCAGACAGGCTTCTGAGGGGTAGAACGGTGGAGGTCAGCGGCACTGTCCGCAAGATCGGCAAGGACGAAGTGCAATTGCGCGAGCCGGCAGACACGGACCCCGTGAAGTGTAGATCCACCCACAAAGCGCCGTTTGACGAAATGGGGCTCGCAGTGGGAGCCACAGTAGCCGTAAGGGGACAGGTGAAAGGCAGGGGGCTGGCGGGGAACATCACGCTGGATCACTGCGAAATCCTCCCTTCCCCCTCGCCATAGGTCAAGAGCGCAACAGAGGAGTGCAAGGCAGCCATGATCACAGAAACCTTCACAACGCGCCTCAAGCCCGAGACAGCCGCGAAGAAGGCGCTGAAGCTTATCAGGCAAAGCAGGCTGCGCGGCGCGAAGTTCACGAAGTTCCACACCAGCCGATCTGGCGATAGTTGCGTCGTAACTGCCAGTGAGGAGGATGGATGGATCATGAGCGGCGCAGAGGTTCGTGTCGAGGCCCGCGACTACTGGGGCGCAACCCAGGTGGAAGTCACGGCGACCAGCGACAGATTCACCAAGATCGTTCAGAAGGTCCGAAAAGGCCTTTGACTCAGCCATCTTGGGGGCGATGCCGATCACCGTTCGGACGTGACGGCGTTCAGTAGGCCGGCTGGCGCGCGACCGCCCTCGGGGTCTTGGGGCGGGAAAGTTTAGGCACTAAACTCGGTCCCCGCCCTGAGCGCCTGTGGTCCTGGGCCCCGCAGGTGGGATTCTGGAGCAGGTGGCCGCGGCGTTCACCAGTCCCGTGAGCCCAGCAAGTCGATTCTGTGGTGCCGTTCGGCGCCTGGTGATCATAATAATGATCATAAGTTTGCGAGGCGCCCACATTCCAGTGCCAGGCGCGTGGCACGGTGAGCGGTGGGCCGGCTCGGTCGCCTCCGTACTGTGGGAGGGTGGCAGCGGCCGGCAGGTCAGACTACAGGTGGGAGCCGACGCTAGTCCGGCAGGCGGGCGGGGGGCGCCGGGGCGCGGTGCCGTCAGTCTTGACCGGGCAGGTTGATCTCCGCGGCCTGGTCCTCGTCATGAGCCTGCCGCAGGGCACGGTTACAGGCCACGCGGAAGGGCAGATCCGGGGTCACGGCCCTGATGCGCTGGAGTAGCTCGGTGGCTCGGAGGAAGGCGGGCCAGCTCAGATCGGCGGCCTCCAACCGTCGTTGGTGGCCGGCGCTGCGATGGGCTGACGGGTTGGGCCATCTCAGAACCGGCCTTGGCTCCATCGGTCGGTCCCTCGCTGCCTACGGATCTCCCAGATTCGCGCCGCAAATTCACGCCGCCTTTCCTTGGGCGTCTCGTGGATGATGCGGCCAGCTTCATCATGGGCGCCGCGCCGGTGCTGGACAACCGCCTGAACGTACTCGGCCAGGGTACGGGCACGCGGGTTGTACTGCCGCGTCCTGCGCCGCCGGCCCTCGCGTGCCATGGCCGCTCCCAGGCGCGTGTTGCAGCTCTTACAGAGCCACCTGAGATTGGCCGGGGCGTTGTTCTGCTCTTCGCCGTCTCGGTGGTCCACTACCAGGAACCGGTTCGAGCCGCACAACTCACAGCGCCTCGGGCCCGGAGGGACACACTGCTGGGCGCGGTAGCGGGCGGCGCGGTCGGTGATCCGGTCAGGTGGCTTACGCCAGCGGGAGCCGCAGGTCGGCGCTACTCTTCCCCCTCGTCTTCGTCCTCCTCTTCCTCCTCGGCCTCTCCCGAGGCAAGGTCGGCGGCCTCCTTGACCTTGGCGACCAGTTCCTCCCGGGTCAGCTCCGGGTCCAGCGCCTCCTCCAACAGCTCGGCAACTTCGTCGAGCGTCTCGGACAATTCGGCTTTCGTAGGGGCTGCTGCTTCACCCATAGTTACTCTCCTTGATGGATTTTCGATCTCGAACTTCCGCCTCTCGGCGTAGCTCTCAAGCGACTCACGCCGGATCTCCTGAGCGCGCTCGGGATCGCCGAGAACGGTTTCAGTGAACCGCGCCGCCTTTTCCTTGCGCGCCTGGATCTGCCGTCGCGTGAGCCGCTTCACGCTCTGATGATGGGGCAGGGGCGGGGCAAACAACCACGCGCAGGAACTGTTCGCGGGGGCTTCAATGCTGCTGGGATTTTTCCGCCCGCCGCCGGCGTCGCCGCTGGCGCTCGCAGGCTTTCACGCGCTTGCGCAACCTGGCGCGCTCCTGCGACTGGCGGTAGGGTGGCAAGTCCCCGTAGCCAGGGATGGCCGCCTGGGCAATTCGCTCCCACCGCTCTTGCGGAGACTGATCGGGGAACTGCTGGTGGAACTGTTTGCGCAGCCGGATCGCGGCGGCGACGCTCGGCTGCTGAGGGCGACCGGGCCGCCTGGACTTCGGCGGGAGCTCGCGGCGGAACAGCCGGGTGGCGCGGTCGCGCAGCTTGGGGTCAGCCTCGAAGAGCGCGCGGTAGCGGCGGGCGAGCAGACGGGCGTACTCGATGACCTCACCGCGCAGGGTGTCGGGTAGACGGGCGGCTGCGGAGTCCGGCCGCCGCGCAGGATTCCCGCCCTCGCCTCTCCTGGGCGCGCTGTGGCGTTGGTCGGGCAGGGGGAGGGCCGGGGTAGCGGCGGCCTCCTGGTGGGCGACAAGGCGGTCCAGTTCCGCGAAGTGCGAATGGCGGACCTCTGGCTTGCCGAAACCATCCACTTCTGGAAAGCCGGCTGGCGGACGGAGAAGTCCTTTCGATCCGGCGTCACTCATAGACTCAGTCCTGGAGACTTAAGGAAAGGCTCTGGCGCGCTGGTGAGGTCCCGGTAGGCCCTGACTACCGTCCCGACCCCTAGACCCGTCCTGCGGGAGATTTCGGGCCAGGACAGGTGGTCATGATCCCGGAGCCGCACGACCTCGGCCCGGTCGAAGATCCGCTTCGGTCTCCCGATGTCCTTCCCGGCGGCCCGCGCCCTCGCCTGCCCCGCCCGAATAGCCTCCGAGCGTTCGTCATTCTCCATCTCGGCGTACCAGGCTTGAATCGACCAGAGCAGCTTGCCGAGCGTGGAGGTGATCGGCCCCGTGTGTGATTTCACTGGTACGACCGTGACGCCGAGGCCCGCAAGGTCGTAAACGGCGCCTATCACCTCGCGCATGTCGCGCCCGAGGCGGGAGACCTTCCACACCAGGAGCCGGTCGAACTTCCTTGCGGCCGCGTCGAGCTTCATCTGCTCGAACAGAGGCCGGCGGCGGCCCGCCCTGCCGGATCGCCCTTGCTCGACATAGACGCACAGAGCGGCCAGTTGCTCGACGGTTTCGGGGCGGACGTGGTAGACGGTGCGGAATCCGCCCCGGCGAGAGGGCTTCTGTTCTTCCAGAATGCACTCGGCCAGCAGGCGCCGGATCACGTCCCAGTCACGGCCAGAGCTGTCCCGCTCAGCGACCTCAAGCAGATCCCCGAACTGGTTCTCGGTCGTCTGCCTCTCGCTGCTGACCCGGGAATACAGCGCGTCCATGTTCACCATCCCGGCGCAGCACTGACGCGCCGCCAGATCCGGACCCCGTTGGGGCGCACCTGGGGATACAGACCGTTCCTCAGACTGGGTATGGATCTATAACCCAATAGCAAGGTGGCGGAAAAAGCGGAAGAAGGGTTAAGCCCAGCAAAGCGCGCAGCTTGCGCGGCGGAAGAAGGGGAGGAGAAAGGGCGGAAAATGCGGAATAAGTGCTGGGCGGGCTTCATGCTCTACCTCCGACCGCCGCCCACCACGCCGCACTCCGTCCGCCGGTTGCGCGCCGCTCGGACCTTGCCCAGCCCCTGAGTCCCAGTTCTTCGAGGGCCGATGTAATATCGGCGCTGGAGCGTTTGCCGCACAGGAGACGGTTGATCTCGCTGCGAGGCAGCCCTCCCGGATGCGCCCGCAGCAGTTCGTAGATGCGTAGCGCGGGTCGAGACGGGCACCCGCCAACCAACAGCCGCTCTCGGGTGACCATTGAAGCCCGGAATCTCACGATGGCGGGTTCCGCGTGGCGGGAACTGATGGTTGTAGACTGGTCAAGTACAGCACAAACCAGCGCCAACTTCGCGAGGTGCAACAGCGCCACTTCCTTGTCGCCGCGCATCTCGCCCGCGGCGGCCTGGAGCAAATGCGCCGCTGGCTCGTCCACCGGGACCGGCGACGCGGGCGGAGACAACAGCGCCTTCGCCAGCTCCGCCACGGCAATGTGGTGAGGCTCGGCCCCTGGCCCGAACCGGGCCATCCCTACTGTCACCTCTTGCAAGAGACACAGTTCGCGGAAGTCCTGTGGTAAGTCGCAGTACACGTCCGGCGTACATACCAGCAGCGCGGCCACGTGAGCATCTGGGGCCTCCAACCGCCCGCCGTCGCGGTACGGCAGCGGCACCGCGAGCGCGTCACCGAACCAGGCCGCCATGAGCGCCGCACCCAGTGACTGCGCGGCAGCGGTTCGGTGGGTCAGGCGCGCCGCCAAATTGCGGTCCACCAGAACCACGCGAGGGTCCTCCACGCCCGGATCAACGACCGTTTCGGCGCAGCCGGCGGGCGCGTAGGTATCTACGGCACCGCTCCTGGTGCGCCGCCGAACCGGCTCAGGACGGCGCAGCGGGCCCCGAACGAGGTGCACAAGCGAAATCGCGCTGACTATGCCCGACTCCACACGGCGGGGCATCGGGTCCAGCAGACAGGGCTCGAAGAGCGCCTCGGCGGCGTGCAGAGCGGCTTGTGCCCCGTCTCCGACCAGAACGACATAGAGGGACGGGTACACCGGGCGCCCGCCCAGCAGTGTGTGGATCGCGCGTCCGAGATATGCGCCCGCAAGGACGAGCATGGGCAAGTCTTGCGGGGCCGGTTGGGACAGGCGTACAATGTCCATAGTAAGAGTCCCACCTTGCGCGGCCCAGGCCCCCAATGACCACGGCCGCGCGCACCTCTACCGAGCCTCTCGCCGCCAGCCACCCGGAAGCGGCTTTCCGCCCTGCTCGATGAACACGGCCAGTTTCTCTGGGTCAAGCCGAATTTGCCGCCCCAATCTGACCGCGGGAACCATTCCCGTCCGGGCCATCTCAGCCATCCGAGCGTAGGTGACCGCACAGATCTCCGCGCCCTCAGCGAGTGTGAGCAACTTTTGGTTCATGTCAGACAACTCCAGGAGTAGAATATGGGCTGGAAGTTGCGGCGGCAACCGATTTGAATTGCGGCAAGTTGCCGCAATTCAACTGTTAGGGCTCTCGCCCGTGAAGGAGTCTGGCAATGGCCTTGCCCATCTTCCGGCTGATGGGCCGTTTGCCAGAAAGGACCCTCGATAGGTGACTCTCACTACAGGTGAAGCGGACCGCAAGGTCCTTGCGCTGGAGATCGTTGTCCTTGATGTATTTTTCCAGCTCTTGTAGCTCTGGAGTAGGCCGCCCGTCCGTAGAAGGTGCTTCATCCGGCTGGTGCGAATTGGACTCGTCTCGCGGGCGCTGCTGGATGAGCGTTAGCGCCTCGGTCAGAAGTTCGCGGCACTCCGCGAGGCACGGCACTGCTTTCTCAAGATCGGCCAGGTCGAGCACCAGACCTTGTTCGGCAGCCTCAAACCTGCACAGCAACGGTTGTACGTCTGCCTGGTGCGCACGGGCCTGCCTCAGACATCTACCGGACGAGACTACGACCGCTTCCACCCGCGCCTTAGCGGTCTCGCATCGTATCAAGATACGGTGCTGCTCCACAGTCAGCGCCTGGAAGTGCGCCTGCCGCCTCTCTGGCCGCATCTTCTTTAGCCGTTCTTGGTGCTCGTAATACTCTCGGGGAATGATCTCGTCATCACCGAACACCCCATGCTCGTATTTCCAGATGTGATTGCTCCGCTGCATCGCATCGAAGCACTGGGTCAGTTCCGGGAAGAGGGTCTCGATCTCATCGAGCGTAGTCTTTATTCGATGGTCAAGGTCGGGTGCGTCAGCCCAACCTGGGACATGGAGGCGGTCTTTCATGTGTGCCGTTTGTGTGCCAACTCCGCCGATTTCGCCATAGCTTCGCCAGACTCAGCATAACACCGCTTGGCGAGAAAAGCAAACTGGCTGAATGAGTTACATGCTCCGCGGAACTCAGTGTAAGTTATTGAAAAAGCGGGTTTTGACTTAAAATCCTTTGGGGGGCAACTCCCGTGCGGGTTCAAGTCCCGCCCCGGGCACCACACAGAAAAGACAGCTAGCAGGTCGCACTGCCCAAAGCAGATGCGGTCCCGTCGCCGGCTACGGATTCACCGTCAGAACCGCGGACTTTGAGACCCCGAAAGTGGCGGTGATGGTCACCGGGGTGGAAGACGAGACCGCGGTGGTCGTGATGCTGAAATACGGCGAGGTCTTCGCTCCCGCCGCCACCGTCACGCTGCTGGGCACGGAGGCCACCGCCGGGTTCGAGCTGACCAGCGACACCACAACTCCGCTCGCTCCGGCCGGCCCGGTCAGCGTCACCTTGTTGTTGGTGGTGGAGACCCCGCCCTTCACGCTGGAGGGCGACAGGGTCAGCGAAGACAGGGCGGGCAGTTTCACCGTGAGGGTCGCGGACTTGCTCACACCCGCGTAGGTGCCAGTGATGGTGACCGGGGTGGCCGCGTCCACCGGAGTTGTTGTGATGGTGAAGTACGGCGAAGTCTTCTCTCCTGCCGCCACCGTCACGCTGGTGGGCACCGCGGCCACCGCCGGGTTCGAGCTGGCCAGCGAGACCACGACTCCGCCCGCTCCGGCCGGCCCGGTCAGCGTCACCTTGTTGTTGGGCACCGAAG
>CAZIRH010000102.1:0-12522 GCA_964541065.1 uncultured Solibacteraceae bacterium | reverse complement strand
CCGGGTGGCGCCTCTGGGAGGCGCCGAACGCAAGATCGCGGATGTCGTCGTCTCTCGCCTCCCGTTGTGGGGAGGCGGCCTGTGCTGGACCCGTGACGGGAAGTGGATTCTCTCCTCCGACGCGGATTCCCCCGGGAAGCCGTCCTACATTGTCCTGGTTTCCAGCGAGACCGGCGAGAAGCGCAAGCTGACCGCGGGAGAAGGACTGGGCGAATCTCACCCCGCTCTTTCACCCGACAACCGCATGCTGGTTTTCGTGAGGGAACTGGCAGTGACGCAATCTACTCTCTTTGTTCTGCCCCTGGACACCGAGCTGAAACCCACCGCTGCTGCGCGCCAGCTTCGCCCGGCGGGCCCAATGAACGGGAGCCCGGCTTGGACCCCGGATGGAAAGAGCCTCCTGTTCAGCAGCGCTGGCGGGTACTGGTTCTACGGAGGCCGTCTTTGGCGCATTTCCGCCTCTGGTGATTCGCCCCCCTCACCCGTGCCCGAGGCAGGCGAGGGAGTGTACTGGCCGGCCGTCTCCCCGCAAGGAAACCGGCTGGTGTTCTCGCGGTTCTTTACCGATTCCAACATCTGGCGGATCGATGTCTCCGGCCCGGACGGCCGAGCCGGAACGCCGCGGCAAGTCGTAGCTTCCACCCGGACGGACCGCTTGCCGGCCTTCAGCCCGGACGGGGGGCGCATCGCCTTCCAGTCGAGTCGCTCAGGGCAGTTGGGTGTCTGGCTGGCGAATGCCGATGGCTCCAATCCGCAGCCGCTTCACGTGGACCCCAACTACGTCAGCGACGACCCGGCCTGGTCGCCCGATGGACGCACCATCGCCTTCGACGCCGGCAAAGACAAACACTTCCAGATCTATCTCATCAGCCCGGACGGGGGCGCGCCTCGCCGCCTCACCAACCACCCCTCTGATAACTTTGTGGGATCGTGGTCGCGCGACGGCGGGTGGGTTTACTTCCTTTCAAACCGCACCGGCCGGTTCGAGGTCTGGAAGATACCTCCGGCTGGCGGGGAGGCGATTCAGCTCACCAGGAACGGCGGGGCTATGGCGCGCGAGTCGCCTGATGGCAGAACCCTCTTTTTCGACCGCGCCTTTACGAGCCGGACGAGCCTGTGGAAGATGCCCGTGGAAGGGGGCGAGGAGACCAAGGTGCTCGATTCGGTCGGCGCTGGGAACTGGGCTCTGGTGGACCAGGGACTCTGGTTCATCAATTGGACAAACCCTGGCGATACCGCTTTACAGTTCCTCGAATTCGCCACCGGCAAGGTCACCAGGGTCGCGCCCATCAGCAAGCCGCCGGCGCCCGGCTTGGCCGTTTCGCCCGACCGCCGCACTATCCTCTACACGCAGTACGACCAGCGCGGCAGCGAGTTGATGCTGGTGGAGAACTTCCGCTGAAGGCGTCGCTCCTACTTCCAGTCTGCGACGAAGATGTTGAACTCGCGGCGGTCCCTTGCCTTCCAGTCGGAAGTGAAGGCCAGCTTGCGGCCGTCGGGGGAGATCTCGGGAAACGAGGTGAAGCCGCCGAAGCTGGTCACCGGCTCGAGGCCCGAGCCGTCCAGGTTGACCAGGTACAACTCGAAGCTGCGGGTGTCGCAGGCGTGCTTGTTGGAGGCGAACAGGATCTTCTTGCCGTCCGGCGTGAAGGTGGGAGCGAAGCTGGCGCAACCGAAGTTGGTGATTTGCCGGGCGTTGCGGCCGTCGGCGTTGGCGAGGAAAAGCTCCATCTTCATGGGCCAGAACAGGCTCTTGGCGAGCAGCGCCTTGTACTCGGCCACCGCCTGCGGCGTCGTATGATGCCTGGCGCGCCAGACCACCTTCTTGCCGTCCGGGGAGAGCACACCGCCCCCATCGTAGCCCGTCGCATGCGTGATCTGCCGCTTTCCAGTGCCGTCCCGCTTCATCACCCATAGCTCGAGGTCGCCGCTCGCCAGCGAAGTGTACACGATGCGCCCGGTTTTGAAATTCACCGTGGCCTCGGCGTCGTAGCCCGGCGTGTCGGTGAGTTTCCTGACGATCTTGCCCTCATCGGTGGCCAGGTAGACGTCGAAGGTCGGGTAGAGCGCCCACACGTATCCCTTGCTGCGGTCGGGCGGCGGCGGGCAGGCCGGATCAGCCTCGTGCGTCGAGGCGTAGAGAATGTGCTTGCCGTCCGGCAGGAAGTAGGCGCAGGTGGTGCGCCCCTTGCCGGTCGAGACCATGCGCGCGCCGCTGCCGTCGGCGTTCATAATGAAGATCTGGTCGCACTGCAACCCCTCGCGTGTGGACTGGAAGATCAGACGGCGGCTGTCCGGCGACCAGTAGGATTCGGCGTTCTGCCCGCCGAAAGTAAGCTGGCGGATCTCGCCCAAGTGCGGCGTAGTCTGCGCGAACGCCGCAGCGCCCGCGACCATGGCCAACAGCAATACTTTGGGCCCCATAAGCTACATTGTATAGGTAGGCGGGTGGGTTGGACCGTGATGAGGCGCCTTTGGCCGTTGGCCGCCATCATCGGCGCTGCGCTGGGCGCGGCGCAGGCTCAGGTGCGCTTGGTCGGGCGCGTCGTCGATGAGAACAACGCCGCCATGCCCGGAGCGCAGGTGACGCTCAGGGCGGCTCGCGCTCCCGGCGACACGCGCCCCCTCCAGACCATCACCGACCCTGGCGGGAAGTTTCTCTTCCGCCTGGACGCGGGGGGCGAGTACCTCCTCAGCGCCGAGCGCGAGAACTACTTCCGGTTGAAGGACCGCCCCGTGCGGCTCATCGAGGGCGTCAACGAAGTGACCCTGGTGCTCAACGCAGTCCGCGAGGTCTTCGAGCGCATAGACGTCTCCTACTCGCCCCCGCTGCTGGATTTCGACCGCACCACGCAGGAGCGGCGCCTGTCGGGCACGCGCCTGGTGGACATCCCCTACCCCCGGACCGCCAGCCTGCGCAACGCCCTGCGGGCCGTCCCCGGCATAGTCCAGGACTCCCGTGGCGGCCTCCACTTGAACGGCGCCACCGAGGAGCAGGTCCTCTACACCCTGGACGGCTTCCAGATCAACGACCCTCTCACCGGCCGCTTCGAGAGCCGCCTCAGCGTCGAGAGCGTGCGCGCGGTCGAAGTGGCCACCGGCAGCCTCTCGGCCGAGTATGGCAAGGGCTCCGCCGGCGCGCTCTCCGTAAAAACCTCCCCGGGCGACGACGCCCTCCGCTACTCCGCCACCAACTTCCTGCCCGGCCTCGAAAGCCGTAAGGGCCTCTTTATCGGCGGCTGGACGCCCCGCTTCAACGTCTCCGGCCCGATCCGCAAGGGCCGCGCCTGGTTCTCGCACGGCACGGACGTGCACTACGACCAGCTCGTCGTTGAGGACCTGCCCAAGGGGCAGGATCGCACCACGAGCTGGCGCCTGAACAACCTGCTGCGCAACCAGATCAACCTCACCCCGTCCAACATCCTCTACACCGGCTTCCTGACCAACGCCTGGACCGCCCCGCGCCAGGGCCTGACTTTCCTGGATCCGCTGGAGACCACCGTGGACCGGCGCAACCGGCAGTGGTTCTTCGACGTCAAGGACCAGGTCTACTTCGGCCGGGCCGCCCTGCTGGAAGCCGGCTTTGGCGCCAACCGCACCTTCAGTCGGGAGATCCCTCAGGGTCAGGCGGTCTTCCGGCTCACTCCCGAGGGCAAGCGCGGCAACTTCTTCGCCGACGCCACCCGCAAGGCCCGTCGCGACCAGCTCCTGGCCAATCTCTTTCTGCCTGCGTTGGACCTCCGCGGCAGCCATCAGCTCAAGGCCGGCGTGGACCTCGACTGGGCCGACTACTGGCAGGACGTGCGCCGCACGGCTTACGAGAACTACCGCGCGGATGACACCCGAACACGCTACGTCACCTTCGGCGGCGGCGGCCGCTTCCAGCGCTCGAATTTCGAGGTCGCCTCCTATGTGCAGGACTCCTGGAAGCCGCGTGCGGGGCTGCTCCTGGAGTTCGGATTGCGCCAGGACTGGGACCGCATCCTGGGCAACGTCAAGCTCGCGCCCCGCTTTGGCTTCGCCTGGTCGCCGCCGGGCCTGGAGTCCACCAAGCTCTCCGGCGGCCTCGGCCTGGTCTACGACCAGACGCCGCTGCGGCTGTACACCCGTCCTCTTGACCAGCACACGGTGACGACATACTTCGACCGCGACGGAAGCGTGGCGCGCGGCCCCGCGGTCTCGGTCTTCTGGATCGACGGGTCGCCGCTCCCGACCCCGCGCTACAGCAACGGGAACCTGGCCCTGGAGCACCGCCTGCCCAACGGCCTGTACGCGCGCTGCGCCTACTTCCGCCGCCGCGGCCGCGACGGCTTCTCCTACGTCAACATGCTTGCGGGTGCGTCACCGCCTCCCGCGGTGCAATCCGCCTTCCCTGACCGCCTCTTCGACGCCGTCTACCGGCTGGAAAACCGCCGCCGCGACGTGTTTGACTCCTTCGAGGTCACCCTGCGGCAGAGCTTCGGCCAGCAGTACGAGTGGATGGCGAGTTACACGCGCTCCCGGGCCTTCTCCAACGCGGTAGTGGACCTCAACGTGGATGACCCCGTGCTGGTGTCCAACAACGTGGGCCGCATGCCCTGGGATGCGCCCAGCCGCCTGGTGAGCTGGGGGTTGCTACCCTTCTTCTGGCACAACTGGGCGGCGGCCTATCTGCTGGACGTACGCAACGGCTTCCCCTTCTCGATCGTAGACGACGACGGGCGCATCACCAGCGAGTTGAACGCCCTGCGCTTCCCCGCCTTCTTCGAGCTGAACCTGCACCTGGAGCGCCGCTTCTTTTTCCGCAGGCACCGCTGGGCTTTCCGCGCCGGCTTCAACAACATCACCGACCACAAGAACCCCAACGTGGTGAACAACAACGCCAGCTCGGAGAACTTCATGCACTTCTACGGCGGGCAGAGCCGGGCGTTGAATTTCCGGCTGCGCTGGCTGGGGAGGCAGTAGATGCGCTACGCTCTCATTTCTCTGATGACTCTCGAGGCCCTGGCCGCCCAGTTCCGCCCGCACACGGTCGCTGCTGACCTCAAGGGCGCCTACCAGGTCCTGGCCGTGGACCTGAACCGCGACGGCAGGCCGGACCTGCTGGCGCTGGCCAGCGGTCTTCCGGAGCTGGTGTGGTTCGAGAATCCCGGATGGCAGCGCCATGTGCTGGCGACCGGGCGCTCGCGCCTGATCAACGCCGCGCCTCAAGACCTCGACGGCGACGGCATACCCGAGATCGCCCTGGCCGAAGAGTTCGCCATGGACCCGCGCAAGAGCCTCGGCGTCGTCTCGGTGCTGACGCACGCGGGCGACCCGCGGCAGCCTTGGTCATGGCGCGAGATCGATCGGCTGCCGACCTCGCACCGCCTGAAGTGGGCTGACTTCGATGGCCGTGGAAGCAGGGTTCTCGTCAACGCGCCGCTGGCCGGGGCGGCCGCGATCCCGCCCGACTACCGCGAGAAGGTCCCGCTGGTCCTCTACCACCCGGGCGAGTGGAAGCGGGAAGTGATCTCGGAGGCGCTCTCGGGCGTACTGCACGGCCTGGAGGTCACCGACTGGGACCAGGACGGACGCGACGAACTGCTCACTGCCAGCTTCCTGGGCATTCACCTCATCAAGCGCGACCGGCGCGGCCGCTGGAAGCTGACGGAGTTGGCCAAGGGCAGCCCCGAGCCGTGGCCCCGCTGCGGCACCAGCGAAGTCACTGCTGGTCGCCTCGGCCGGCGCCGGTTCCTGGCTACCATCGAGCCCTGGCACGGCCACCAGGTGGTGGTCTACATCGAGCAAGGAAAGCAGTGGCGGCGGCAGGTCATCGACGATTCGCTCGACGGCGGCCACACCGTCCGCGCGGCTGATCTCGATGGCGACGGCCACGATGAGCTTATCGCCGGCGGCCGCGGCAAGCCGTTCAGCACCTACCTCTACAAGGCGGACGATGCGAAGGGCGCCCACTGGACGCGCGCCACGCTGGATGACGGCGGCATGGGCCCCGCCGCCTGTGCGGTGGCCGACCTCAACGGCGACGGGAAGCCGGACATCGCCTGTGTGGGCGGAGCGGCGCTCAAGTGGTACGAGAATCTACGGTCGCGGGATCGAGACCGCGTCTCAACCCGGTAGGTCGGCCAAGCCGATTTCCTGCGCCACCGCCGCCACATACTGCGCGACGACGGGCAAGTGGGAGGCAGCGGCAGCCTGGGCAGCTTCGGCGATGAAGCGGTTGGCCGCCTCCCTGTCTCGGGCTGCGTGCGCTACGCGGGCCAATTCCGCGCAGGTGTAAGCCAGGCCCATTGGCTCACGTTCGCACACGTACAGTTCCCTGACCTGGATGTAAAACTCACGAGCCTCCTGGTACTGGCGAGCCATCCTCTTGAGATCGCCCCGAGCTTGAAGCGCGTTGGCCAGTCCCAGGCTGTACCCCTCCTGCCGATACAACCCGATGGCCTCCCCGTAGTGCCCCTCCGCCTCCGCCAACTTCCCCAAGTCGCTCTCCAAATCCCCCAGGCTCGTGAGCGCGTTGGCCAGTCCCAGGCTGTACCCCTCCTGCCGATACAACCCGATGGCCTCCCCGTAGTGCCCCTCCGCCTCCGCCAACTTCCTCAAATGACGCTCCAAATCCCCAAGGCTCGTCAGCGCGTGGAACAGACCCAGGTTGTCCCGCTCCTGCCGATACAAAGAGATGGCCTCCCCGTAGTGCCCCTCCGCCTCACCCAGCTTCCCCAAACGGCGCTCCAAGTCCCCGAGGTAACAGGCGCTCTGGGCGACGCTCAGGGTGGCGCCTGCTGATCTCTGCAACTCGAGCAGGCGGCGCAGCATTTCCTCCCCGAGCAGCACCCGATACTGATAGAAGTCCAGAAGCCACCGACTCAAGTTCGACAGCTTCTCCGTCCAGTCACCCGCCAGCGCGGCGGCAAACAGGACGAAGTGATGCAGGTTGGCGAACTCGGCCAGAAGCGCATCCAGGGTTTCCGTGTGCAAGTCATCCCTGAGATGCTCCTCGGCCTCGCGGGCTAGCGCAAGGAAGTACGGGTAGGCGACTTCGGCCAGGGTGCCCGCGTTCAGCCCGCGGCGGCGCTCGTTCGCGAGACCAAGCACAAACTGCCGCAGGGGCGCGAGCATCTCCAGCCCACCCGGGGGAGTCACGTCGGCGACGTTCAAGCGCACAAGCAGCTCACGAATCGCCGCCGCGTCCTCGACACGGCCTTCTACCACCTGTTGCCAGGCCGCCGGCGACATGCCTTCCGGAAACAGCGTCACCAGTCCCCAAACCTGCGCGGCCTGCGGTATCTCCCGCGTGGCCGCATCGAGCGACCGGCTCAGGGACACTTCCAGACTGGACAAGGGATTCTCGGGACCGCGCGGAAGCTTGGCCAGTTCCAGCGCCTCAGCCCGCCAGTCCTGGCAGAGAGCTGCGAGGGAGGCGTGACGATAACCCTGCGCGGCAGTCAGAACGATCGAGAGCGCGTGGCAGTCCAGCTCCTCCTCGACGAAGTCACGAAGCTCTGGTGAATCCGCTAGCGCCACGCTGGCCCCGCTGCGTTCCCATTCCTGCAAGAAGAGCAGCACGGCCGAATCGGCAGGAAGCCTCTGAATTGGGATGTTGCGCGCCAGACCGGGGAGCGTCTCGCGCGAGGAGGCCAGCACCAGCACGCCCGGGATGGCCGCCAGCTCGCCCAGCAGCTCGCGCGAACCCTGGTCCGCCACTACATCCTCGAGATTGTCCAGGTAGATCAGTCCCGGGCGGGCCCGCACAGCGTCCAGCACTTGCTGGCGGTTGACCGCGGCGCCGGCTCCGAGTGCCTCCCCCAGCCGCGCCAGGAAGCCCCGCTCGTCCTTGGCCTCGACCAACTGCACGTAATAGGCTGGCTGCGGCGGATGGGCAGTCAGGTACTCCTTCAAAGCCTGCTTGCAGATCTCGGTCTTCCCGATGCCCGGCGCTCCCTTGACGTTGCAGACTTCGGGAGCCGCGCTCACCGTGGCAATGCCCTTGCCGGCCACGAGGAACCTCACCACGATTTCGACCTCCACGCTCCGCCCGAAGAATCCTGTGCGGTGTTGCAGCAACGGGTCGTCGGGACCGGACAGGAGGCGGTTCACCGGACCTCCGCCTGGCTCCGGCAGCTTCCCGGCGCCAGCCTGCCCGGCGAGCCAGGCCAGGAGCGGCTCGATGAGATCGTGCCTGCCGTGGGGATACCAGATGGGTCGAATCCCGCGCTCGGACAGATAGCCCGCCTTCGCGCGCAGTGCCTTCGAGGAGCGCGGCTGCTCGACCACGGCGTAGTGCGCGATTTCCGGATACCGCTGGGCGATGTGGCTCAACACCTCGGTGGTTCGGTCGCAATTCAGGCTGCAACCGAGAAACAGGCAGGGACGGCTCATCAGCATGAGTTCGAGCAGGCGGGGCAGCGGCAGCGCCCAGTTGATGCTCGAAGCATCGTCACCGCCGCAGTGTTTCCGGTAGTCCTCCAGGGTGAGGATGCGGTCGGGTGCCTCCTCCGCGTCCCCGTGGATTTTCAGCAGGAACCTGCGATTTGCGTGGAAGGCCTGGACGATCCTCTCCGCCCTGGCGCCCAACACCACTCCGTCAAATGGGGTCCGGGCGTTGTCGAAGACCCTCTCCAGCACGTGATCGAAGTTCGTCGTGATTACCGGCCCGGCGGCCAGCCGCACCACGTGCGAGACGGCGCGATGAGCGTCTTGTCTTCCAGCCGGTGCGCGCCGAAGGCATCTTGAACCCGGTCATGAAACGCGCGGTCTTTGAGCGCCTGAAGCAGATCCTCGGCGGCTTCCTCGAACTGACCTGCTTTCAGCCGGCGCCTCACCCGACTGGAGATGCCAGCGCGCTCGGCCAGATCGAGCAGGAAACCACCCCAGCCTGGAAATCCGAAGGGAATCGAGAGGCCGGCACCGACGAAAGGCACAACCCCGACGCCGCTACGGAGCTGCTCAGCCAAATCCCGCAGAGCGAAGTCATTCCCGGGGATGGCCTGGATCGCGCGGAGCGCATCTTCGCCAGGATCCCGCACAGGCCCTGCCGGGGGCGGCTCCATATGTAGACATTCTGCACCAATTCCGTGTATCCCGCACCGGCAGAAATCGAGAATTACGATGGTCGTCCCCTGCCCCGGGACGCTACCACGAGCATGAACGCGTCCAGGCCGGTGGTTTCCAGCGTAAGTGGTCTCGTCAAGCCACGCTACGGCCGGGCCTCAGGCGGCAGCAGGTCCAGAATCACTGTCCGCAACCGCTTGACGGTTTCATGGGCCTCAACGGCCTCCTCACGGGTGGGGTAGACGGAGTCGTCGTACCTCATCGCCACGGCGAAGTCTGTGTAGTCGGGCAGAGTATCGTAGAACTGCGCGAGCGTCGGGAAGCGGGGCGCCAGGCGGTCGAGCAGGTCCCTCAGGTCGTGCGTGAAGGGATACTCGATGCCCTCGCACACCATCAGAGCTTTCAGCAGCTTCTCGGCAGTCTGCTGAATGTGGAAGCAAATGGTGTCCAGGGGAACGTCGTGTTGAAGACTGGCCTCGGCGTTCTTCCAGTCATGCTCCGCCTTCCGCGCCAGACCGCGCGCCCCCTCAAAGCTCTCGTTCATAGAGAACTCGGCCCTCGCGTAGCGCGCGACTGGCGACGTGTTGTCGCATTCGTGAGTGTGCGGCAGCCTCTGCGGGGGTGTACCACAGGATATCCACCGGGACGCCTACTCCGATCAGCGCTCTGTGGGCGCGCCCGACCCGCTTGTGTCTCGGCTCGTTGCTGGCCTTGACAATCAGCAGGTCCACATCGCTGTGCGCGTGGGGGTCCCCCCGCGCCCGGCTCCCGAACAGAACGATCGTATCCGGATCGATCGCATCCACGAGCCGCCTGATGATATCCGCCAGCACCTCCTGGTCTTCGACGACCTGATACATATCCCCATTTTGACCCTTTCGATGATGCCGTGGGGAGGCTCTCGCAGCCAAGTGCTCTACGCCGCGCTGGCCAGCAGGTCGGCCCAACCGCCGCGCGGGGGGCCGGCCTCCGCTAGCTGCCCCCAGGACAGACCCACGCGCTTGAGCGCGTCGCGCAAGCGCCCGCCCGAGGGCAGGTCCTCCTCCGAGCCGCTCCAGAACTCGGCCAAGTACAGAATCGCGGCCAGCTCGGAGGTGGAGTGCTCCGGATGGTGGTGGTCCTGCACCGCCTGCGCCAGGTGCTCGGGGAAGCTCCAGAAGCGCAGAATCCCCGCCCCCGCCGCCCCGTGGTCGAACCCGCACAACACCATCTCGGCGAACACCGGCTCGCAGCCCTTTTCCAGCATGCGGGCGTAGGCAATCACGTCTTCGCCGGAGGCAGTTTGCAGCGCCAGCCGGCCCACGTCGTGCACCAGTCCCGCCAGGAAGGCTTCCTCCCGCGAGGCACAGGCCGAGGCGGCGCCCAGGCGCTCGGCCACCTGCGAGATCTCGAGCGAATGCCGCCACAGGCTGTGGAGGCCCGCCGAGGCGAACAAGGGATGGAACACCGCGGCGATCAGCACCTTGTGGGCGGCTTCCAACCCGATGTAGGAGATGGCCTGGCGCAGGCTGGAAATGCGCCGCCCCGCGCCGTACAGGCTCGAGTTGGCCGCCTGGATCAGGCGCCCGGCCAGCACCTGGTCGGAGGAAACCAGGCTCTCGATCTGCCCGTAGTCGGCGTCCGCCGAGCGAGACAGCTCGAGCGCCCGCAATGCCACCAGTGGAAACACCGGCAGCCGGTACACCCGTTCGATCAACTGCTCCAAGCGAACGCGCTGCAAGCCCCCCAGGGCGCTGACCACCGCCGGGTTCAGCGATGCCTCCTCCGCCAGGCTGCCGAGCTCGTCCAGGATCTGCTCGGAGGTCACCAGCTCATAGGGCAGGAACTCGAGGCGGTCCTGGAAGAAGCCCGCGATCTCCAGCACATCCCTCAAGAGAGCCGGCTCTGCCTCCCCTGCGGTGACGGCGGGGCGCCTGAGGGGAGCCTGGGGCCGGCAGACCTCGGGCCTGCCGCCCGCCGGAGCCGGTGCGCAGGGCACGGCCAGATCCGCCAGCAGGCGGTCCAAGGTCCTTGGCTCCAGCAGGTCACCAGAACAGGCGCGCACCAGCCCCGCGTGGTCCAGTGTCTCCCGCTGCGCCGAAGGCAGGTTCAGGCAGCGGGCGATCTCGTGCGCCAGCGCCGCCACCCGCCGGCTGCGTTGGTGGATGGACGAGTCTGCTAGGCCGTCCGCTTTCACTACATCCTCTATCGACTTATCGACCTCGCGGCCCTCCGCCGTCAGCGCCGGCAGATTGCGCCGCCCCGCGGCCGTCGCCTTGGGGTAAAATCTTTAGGCTTGCCCGAGCCCCGTGTCCTCGTGGTGGTCCCGACCCTTGCGGCGGGACCGACGCTGTTGGAGTGCCTGGTGTCCCTGCTCAACCAGACCTGCCGCGATCTGGAAGTAGTGGTGGTGGACAACAGCGGCAAGCAGTTGGCGCGGCAGATAGGGGCGGACCGTTTCGGGGCTACGCTGGTGGAAAACCCCTGCAACCTCGGTTTCGGCGCGGCCATCAACGCCGCCTTCCGCCGTTCCCGGGCCCCCTGTCTGGCGACTTTGAACGATGATGCGGTGGCGCATCCCAACTGGATCGAAGCTTTGCTGGCGGCCCTCGAGGCGCGCCCGGACGTGGGCATGTGCGCCTGCCAGGTCCGCCTGATGGGAGAGGACCGCCTGGACTCGGCCGGTATGCTGGTCGCGCGCGACGGCTCGACCAAGCAGCGCGGGCACCTGGAAGCCCCGGCCGGCTACGTGCGCCAGGAAGAGGTCCTCTGTCCGAGCGCCTCGGCAGCACTCTACCGCCGGGAAACGCTCGAAGAGACGGGGCTGTTCGACGAGGACTTCTTCCTCTACTGCGAGGACTCCGACCTGGGCCTGCGGGCGCGCTGGGCCGGCTGGAAGTGCCTGTATGTCCCCGAGGCCGTCGTCGAGCACCGCTATTCGGAAACCGCCGGGGCCGCCTCGCCGCTCAAAGCCTACTACGTCGAGCGCAACCGGCTGTACCTCCTGACCAAGAACTTCCCGGCCGGCCGGCTGCTGGCGGCCCCCCTGTTCGCGCTGGCGCGGTACGGCTGGCACCTGGTCGCGCTGCTGGAGGGGCGGGGCAGCGCGGCCCGGTTCCGGCAGGAGCACGGCAATCCCTTCGAGCTGCTGTTCATCGTCCTGCGCGCCCACTGCGCCTGGCTGTTCCGCCTGCCGTCCCTATGGCGGAAGCGCCGCCAGATCCGCGCCTCTGCGCGCCTCAGCCCGCAGGATTTCTGCCGGCTGCTCGAGGCCCACGCCATCACCACGCGGCAGGTAGCGGCACTGTGATGAACTCACCGGACTCACTGCTGATCCTGGTGCCGGCTTTCAACGAGGAGGCCTCCGTAGGGCGCGTGGTCCGCGAGATCCGCCAGGTGCTCCCGGGGGTTCCCATACTGGTGGTGGACGACTGCTCGCTGGACGGCACCCCCACGGTGGCCCGCGCCGAGGGCGCCGAAGTGCTCTCCCTGCCCCACCACCTGGGCCTGGGC
>CAZIRH010000101.1:5780-12564 GCA_964541065.1 uncultured Solibacteraceae bacterium | reverse complement strand
GGGCGGGGCTCCGTCCCCGCCCGCGGGCCGGTCGGGAGACCGGCCCCTACCGCGGACGAAGGCGTCGCAGCGAAGCGAAGGAGCCTTCGCCGCTTCGCAGAGTAGCATCGGCGACCTGAGGCTTTCCACGCTCATGCTGGGCACGGTGCAGCTCGGGATGAGCTATGGCATCGCCAACCGCACCGGGCGGCCCTCCTACCGGCAGGCGCGCGACATCCTGGCGTGCGCGTTCGCGGGCGGCGTCAACTGCCTCGACACCGCGGCGACCTACGGCGACAGCGAGCAGGTGCTGGGGCGGGCCCTCGCCGAGCTGGGGATGGCGGACAAGGTCGCCGTCGCAAGCAAGATCCGTCACTCGGCTGAGCCGTGGCAGTCACAGCGCGCGGCGCGCAGCGCCATCGAAGAATCCGTCGCCCGGTCTCTGCGCGCGCTGCGGCTGGAGGCGCTGCCCATCTGCCTGTTTCACGTGGAGCAGGATTTCCGCTATGTCGAGCACCTGCTGCGGCTCAAGCGCAAGGGCCTGGTGCGTCACATCGGCGCGTCGGTCATGACCCCGGGCGGCGCGTCCGCCATCGTGCGCTCGGGGCTGGCAGAGGCGATACAGGCCCCCACTAACCTGCTCGATCACCGCTTCGCCCGGCAAGGGGTGCTGTCCGACGCGCGGCGGCGCGGCGTGGCCGTTTTCGTGCGCAGCGCTTACCTGCAGGGGCTGCTGCTCATGCCCGAGCGAGATATCCCGGCGCACCTCAAGCTGGTCATCCCCATTCGCCGCCGGCTGACGGCCCTCGCCCGCGAAGCCGGGATGAGCTTGAAGGAACTGGCCTTGCGCTACGTGCTCGGCCTCGATGGCATGACATGCACGGTGGTTGGTGTGGAGACCCTCGCGCAGATGCGGCAGAACCTGGCGCTGTTCGCCAAGGGGCCGCTCGCGCCGGAGGTGGCGCAAGCGGCCGCCGACATAGCGCCCGACCTGCCGGACCGGATACTGATGCCCCCGAGATGGTTCGAGAAGAACCTGTAGCGGCGGCCCGCAAGCCAGGCGAGGACGGCGGTGCCACATCGGAAGTGCGCACCTACGACATGCCCACCAAGAACGGTCACACCCGCTACGAGACTTGGTCATAGCCTTGATGTTGCGCTACTTCTGGCCTTGGGGTTGATCCGCGGGCTCCACCGCGGGCGGCGGGGTTTCGAGCCACTTGAGGTTGAAGCAGTAGTGGTTCCGGCTGCTGATCAGGTGGATGAGACCGTTGGCGCCCTGGCACGCGGCCAGGTAGCCGCGGGGCTCGGCGCTGCTGCGGCTGAGGACGAATGGGATTCCGTCCATCGCTGCGGCCTCGCGCCCGGGGCCGTCATCGCTCACCAGGCGCATCTTCGGCCAGGTCTTGCCGTCGTCGTAGGACAGCGCGCCGAACATGCCCTGCACCGGGCGCTGCTTGCCCGCGGCATCCGTGATCATCATCGGGTCGCCGGCGAAAGAGACGAACAGCAGCGGCCCCTTGCTACTCTGCGAAGCACGAGCCCGCAAGCGCATCAGCACCAGCCGCCGCCCGCCGCCGATCGGTGGGAACGGGGAGGCCGTGCGCTCCCACGTCTTGCCCATGTCGCAGGAGATGCTCTGCGGCATTCTGCCATCTATCTCGTCGCCGCGCCCGAAGGCGAGCAGTCTTCCGTCACTAAGCTGCGCCACGCCGGCATGGATGCCGGCGATAGTCCCGCCCGCGTCAACCCATGTCTGCCCCTCGTCGCGGCTGATGAGCAGCGCGGTGCCTCCCCTGCCGCCGGGCGAGGCGTCACAGGGCAGGACGACATACCCCTCGCGGGTGCGGAAGACACCCGATATCAACTGGTGCCTGACATGGTGCTCCGGTATCATCATTCTCGCGCGCGACCAGGAGACCCCGTTGTCGATCGAGGTGCGCATCAGGATGGCGAGCGGGCCCCACGTCGCCGCCGCGGAGAGGCTGTTGAAGTGATACAGCGTCTTCTTCCCGTCGAACCAGACCACCGGACAGTGGTCGTTGCGGTCGGGGGCATCCCAAAACGGCGACGCCTCTTCCCATTGCTGCTCGCCGCGGCGCAGCCGACTGATCGCAACCGCGAGCTCGCGGCCTCGCTCGATAGCCGTGGTGTACCACACGGCGAGCAGGTCGCCATTAGGGCATTCGGTGATGGCCGGGTCGTGGTTGTGATGGGAGTAAAGCGGCCCCCGGGAGCCCTCGGGAATCTTCACGTATTCCACCGGGCCGCGGAAGTGGGGCTTGTCGGGGTCGGGCCCCTTTGGCGGCCGGGGTACCGGATCCTGCCTGACATCGAGCTGGTAGCGCGCCGGGGGCACAGGCGGCAAAGCGGCAGTGGGAGGGATCTCGCCCAGCACCACGCGGAAACCGATGTACCAGGACTTGTTATCAGCGAGCGAGCCCATGCGGTTGGCGGAGCGCATGTAGTAGGGGAACGTCGAGTGACTCCCCCCGCGCGTTACCTTGAAGTCGCCGTCGGCGCGCCCGACCGGATCGGTCTGCTCCTGCGCCTCGTAGGGGCCGTACCAGTCGTCGCACCACTCCTCGACGTTGCCGTGCATATCGTATATGCCCCACGGGTTGGGGGGCGTTTTTCCGACATGCAGCGGGACCACCTCCGCGCGGCCGCGCGCGCGATGCTGGGTCGGATACCAGGAGCTCCCGGGGTTCTTCACGCACGCCTCCGGCAGCGTGTCGCCGGTGGAGAACAGGGTCGTCGTTCCGGCGCGGCAGGCGTATTCCCACTCGGCCTCGGTGGGCAGGCGGTACGGCAGCCCCTCCTTCCGGGAGAGCCAGTCGCAAAACGCCTGCGCCTCGTGCCAGCTCACGAAGATGACAGCTTCGTCGTTATCAATCGAGAACCCGACCTTGCCCCGCAGGTACACGTGAAGGGGATCGAACTGCTCGTACTGCTGGTTGGTGACCTCGCAGATCCCGATGTAGAACGGATTGCTGATGGTAACCTTGTGGGCCGGCACCTCGTCGTAGTCACCGTCGTCAGGGAGCCCCACCCGGCGCGCGCCGTCGGCCTCGCGCGCATCGAGGATCTGGTCCGGAATCTTGCCGCCGTGGTGCCCCATGACGAAACTGCCCGGTTCGATGCGCACGAACTCCATGCCGATGGAGTTGCGGAATGTCTTGCCCGTCGGCATCGGCGCAATCACGCCGCCGCTGGCGGCGCAGCACAGCAGCGAGCTGAGAGCGACCCACAGCACAGCTGACACTGTCAGCGCGGTCGCCCCTGGCGCGCACCGGACACACGACAACCAGATCTGACCTGCATCCATCATCTGCGTCACCTCGGAATGTCAGCCGCATTGCAGGGGGACTGCTGCGTTGTTCTTCTCGCGCTGGAATGGGATTCCTTCATTTGCGGGAGCGCACCCGTGCCCGGCGGCGCAGGAGGCTCACCACTGACTATGGAAACCGTCTGTACTCACCACCCCTGACGACAGGAGGCCAATCGCATGACCAGCCGCAGCGGACGCGCGCCACGTAAACCCAGCCCAGCACGGGCCGCCGTCAAGCCCGGCGGCGCACGACCATTTACCACCCGGCCGGGTGAGCCGGTGTTCCTCCTGGAAAGCTCCACCGTCGAGGACTTCTGGGCGGTTCGCCGGCGGGTGCAGCCGTTGATCAAGTCTTCGCGGAACCCGGTCATGGTGAAAGACCGTGATTGGGAGGGTTCCGGGCCATACCTCTACGGCACGGTGCTGTACGACCCCGAGGACAAGCTGTTCAAGTGCTGGTACACGGTATTCCACGACAAGATCTACCGCGCTGGGCTCGGCGGCTACCTGGTCTGCTACGCCACCTCCGAGGACGGATATACGTGGGTCAAGCCCGAGCTGGGGCTTTTCGAATTCAGGGGAAGCAAGAAGAACAACTACCTCGGGCTGGCCCCCAGGGACGCGGAGGCGATCAGCGTGGTCGCGCCTCCGCCGGAAGCCGGGGTCCCCTACCGCTATGTCGCGCTCTACCTGGAGGACAGCCCTACTGGGACGCGCCTGGCGTACTCCAACGACGGCAAGAAGTGGAAGCAGCACAAACAGAACCCGGTGGGGCCGTATAGCGATGCTCACAATTCGCTGCTCTACGACCCTGTACGGCGCCGATGGCTGATTCACCAGCGCCCAGGCGTGTTCGCCGGATGGACGCAGCGAAGAATTGCGATGATGGAGAGCAAAGACCTCCAGACCTGGACGCAGCCCGAGATCGTGCTGATACCAGATGAGGCGGATGTGCCGGAGTTTTACGGGATGCCGGTGTTCCAGCGCGGCAACCTGTTCTTCGGCCTGCTGCAGGTGTACGAGCGGCCCACGGGGCGCATCGAGATCGAGCTGGTGTTCAGCGCCGACGGCCGCCGCTGGGAGCGCGTCCCTCCGCGCGAGCTGTTCCTGAGCCGGGGCAGCCCTGGAGAGTTCGACTGCGGGATGGTGCTGACCGCGAATGCTCCCGTCATCGCCCACGACGAAATGCGATTCTATTACGGCGGATCGCGCCTCAATCACGAGGAACCCGCGCCCCCCGACGACGCGCCGTGGATGGCGATCGGCATGGCAAGCGTGCCCCTCGACCGAATCTTCGGCGTTACGGCGAGCCAGCAGGAGCCGGGGTACATCCTGACGCGGCCAATGGTGCTCAAGGGAAACACCATCGAGGTGAACGCCGCGGTGCGGGGGCAACTCAAGGTGGCGCTGCTAGACCCCGACAGGATGAACTACGACGAAAAGGAGCTGCCGGGGTACGAGTTCGAGAAATGCCAGCCGATCAAGGGGGACGACCTGCGCCATCGCGTGTCGTGGCCCGGCCAGGAGCGCCTGCCGCGAGATCCCGTGCGGCTGAAGCTCCAGCTCGAAGATTCTACCTTCTACGCTCTCTACGTCCGGTGAAACGCGGAGGAGGAGATACCATGAGGCGCCGTTCCGTCCAGCCGATTGACATCGGCAACCAGAAGCAGTTGTTCGTGGATCAGATGTTCATCGAGTCGAGCAAGGGGGTGGCGCTGACGTTCAACCCTCCGTACACGCCAACGGAGAATGTGGTGCCGCAGGACAAGCCCTGGGAACGAGTGCGCGTCGGGGGCTACAGCACGGTGCTGGAGCACGGCGGGCTGTACCACATGTGGTACACGGCATACGGCGGAGACGGACCGGTGAGCGAGAAGATCGGCCCGCGCCTCGAATGCTACGCCTTTTCCACCGATGGGGTGCGGTGGGAGAAGCCCGAGCTGGGGCTTGTCGAGTACAACGGGTCGAAGGCGAACAATATCGTGCGCGCCTACTGTATCGGCCAGGTCTTTGTTGATCCTTTTGATGATCCGGCCCGGCGGTTCAAGTGCGTGCAGTACCAGGCGCCCGTGCAGTACCCAGGGTGGCCCCCCTCGACTAAGGTCAAGGGGGGCAACATCTACCTGGCATACTCGCCCGACGGTCTCCGCTGGGAGCTGGAGCCGGAACCCGTCCTCCCTTTCTATTCGGGGGCATGCAGCAGCACGGTGTGGGATGAGAAGCTGCAGAAGTGGATCCTTTACCTGCGCGTCAACCCCGACGGCCACGAGAATGATCCGTGGCGCCGCCATATGGCGTTCGCCCGCATCGAGGTGGACAAGGACGGTCTGGCGAAGCCATATCCTTTCACCCCCGACCCGAAGAAGAAGCCTAACCAGTTCGGCGCGTATGATCCCACGTACGAGTTCCCCATCGTCATGCAAACCGATGACAGCGACCCGGATCACCAGGTTTACACCATGAACGCGGTCAAGTGCCCGGACGCGGATCTCTACGTCGCCTTTCACAACTTCTGGTATCCGATCACCAGCGACCGCGACGATATTCAGTTCTCCTTTTCGCGCGACGGGATCCACTGGCAGCGGCCGTTCCGCCAGCCAGCGATTCGCCTGGGCCTGCCCGGCTCCGGCAAGCAGGGCTACCTCACCGCGGCGGAGGGGATGATCCGCAGAGGTGATGAGCTGTGGGTCTATTACACCGGCTTGTCGGAGAAGCATCTCGTTCCCTACGTCAACTGGGAAAGCATCAACGCGCGGGCGATCTTCCGGCTGGATGGCTTCATCTCCGCCGACGCCGATTATCACGGGGCCGAGCTGATTACCCCGCCGCTGGTATTCGCGGGCAACTTTCTGCGGCTCAACCTGGACACCAGCGCCGGAGGATCCGCGCGCGTGGAGGTGCAGGACGAATCGGGGCAGCCCCTGCGGGGGTACAGCCTGAAAGACGCGGATCTGCTGAACGGCAACTCGACCAGGATGCAGGTGAGCTGGGGCGCGAAATCGGACGTGGGCCCGTTTGCCGGCAGGCCCATCAAGCTGCGCTTGGTGGGGCGCAGCTTCAAGCTCTACGCTTTCCAGTTCGTGTAGAGGAGTGATACGCGCAGTGCCCTCGACCAGCGGCATCTCGCAGGTACGGTCAGACGAGCCAATTGCGCTCGGCCCCAGCAGGCAGTTGTTCCTCGACGACTTCCTCATTGCCCAGGCCGCGGGGGTGACGCGCCAGATCCACCAGGTGGGCAAGCACCCCGCAAATCCGCTCCTACGCGCGACGGAGCCTTACGAGCGGAACGCTCCGCCGCTGCTCAACGGCTCGCTGCTGCGGGAGGGGGGCAGCTACCGGATTTGGCACCTGTCCGGCGCCGGCGTGCATTACGCGGAAAGCAGCGACGGCATCACCTGGAGCAAACCGCAATTCGACCTCGTGCTGCGCGAGGGCCGCAAGACCAATATCGTCGTCGGCCAGCCGTCGGCGGGC
>CAZIRH010000101.1:0-5680 GCA_964541065.1 uncultured Solibacteraceae bacterium | reverse complement strand
GCGGGCTGTGAGGGCGTCACCCTGCCTCATTTCAACTCGATCTTCGGCGTGCATCGCGACGAGCGAGACGCGGATCCGTCGCGCCGCTACAAGATGATTTACCTGAGCGTCGAGCGGGACTATCGCGGGCGGCGAGAGGACCCCTTTCACCCGGGGGAGCGGCGAGGCGTGGGGCTGGCGGTGAGTCCCGATGGAATCCATTGGAGCCTGCTGGAGAGCTGGGCCACCGAGGCGATCTGCGACGGCGGCACGCACCTGATGTGGGACCCGCCGCGCGAGAAGTACGTGCTGTACGGCAGGACGAAGCACATCCCGCCGGAGCTGGCAGAAGCGTGGGGCCTGCAGGGGACGCCTTCGCTTCCCATGCCGCCGGAGACGCATGCGTGGATCAAGCACTATCATTGGGGCCGCGCGGTTGCGCGCGTGGAATCCCCCGACTTTGTGAACTGGGAATACAAGGACCCTGCCAGTGCCCCGGTGGTGATGACCGCGGACACCCAGGACCCGCCCGGGACCGAGATCTACGATATGATGGTGTTCCCTTATGAGAGCATCTATATCGGCCTGGTGCGAGTGTTCCACAACCAGCCGCAGGGAACCACCCTCGATATTCAGCTCGCGCTGAGCCGCGACGGGGTGGCATTCACTCGCGTGGGGGATCGCGCGCCTTTCATCCCGGTCGGGCCGGTGGGCAGTTGGGACCGCTTCAACAACTCCTCGGCGTCGAATCCACCGTTCGCAGAAGGCGATGAGCTGTGGTTCTACTACGGCGGGCGGGACTATCGGCATTCGCCTTACAAGGGCGCCGACAGGGGAACCTCCTCCGCGGGCGTCGGTCTCGGCACCATCTTGCGCGACCGCTTCGTCTCGCTGAGCGCGGCGTTCGACGGCGGTGTGATCACGACCAAGCCGCTGCGCATCGAGGGCAGCACCCTGCATCTGAATGCCAAGGCAGACTTCGGCGAGATCCTGGTGGAGATGCTTGATTCGCAGGGCAACGTGCTTGGGCGCTCGCGGCCGATTCAGCGCGACAGCCTGGACCTCGCGGTGGAATGGGAGCAACCGCCGCGGAAGCGCAAGACGCCTGCAGCCTTAAGGCTAACATTGAAGAATGCTTTGCTGTTCGCTCTATGGTCGTCCTGAGCAGGGGCAGGGCGTGCCTTGCCCCTACTTGGTGCGCGATTCTCGGAGGGACCGATGAAGGCCCCCGTGAAAGTCTCAAATCAGCCGCAGCTCTTCCTCGATGAGGCGATGGTGGCGCGAATGACGAACATGCGGCGCGAGCTGCAGCCGCCGCAGAAGCACCCGGCCAATCCTCTCATCATCCCGGAGCACCCCTGGGAAGCCAGGGCGCTGCAGGTCTATGGTACGGTGCTTTTCGAACCGCAACCGGGGAAGTACCGCTGTTGGTATCTCGCGGGCCGGGATGCAAACGACAAGCCGGAATACTACATGTGTTATGCCGAGTCAGGCGACGGCGTTCATTGGACGAAGCCGATGGTCGGGCTGCCGGGAACGCTCGGGCACGAGCAAAACAACATCGTAGTGCCGGGGGGACATGGTCTGTGCGTGCTGCGCACACCCGATGATCCGGATCCGCAAAGGCGCTACAAAGGACTCGGCGGCGACGCCCTTGCCTTTTCGGCGGACGGGATTCAATGGTCGGTGGAGCCATTCAGCGCCGCCGGGAAGAACGACACAAGTTCATCGGCCGTGTTCTGGAACGGGGAATACCTGGCCTACCTGCGCAACCAGGAGCGCGATCCGAACTGGCCCGGAGTCATGCGGACGACGGCGCTGTCCACCAGCCCCGACTTCCGATCGTGGTCGCCCAAGCGGACCCTGCTGATGACCGACGAGCAGGATGGATACCCATGGACGCAAGCACACGACCTGGCGGTCACCGCCTACGGGGATCAACTGGTGGGGCTGTTCGGCCTCGTTTACCTGGAGCGCATCGCCGGCAACAACAGCCTGGGCACCAGGAAGACGCAACTCATCGTCAGCCGCGACGGCAGGAGCTGGCAGCGCGTGGCGGACCGCGCGATCTTTCTGGAGGCGACGCCGGATCCCTCCGGTCGCGCCTGGGACTGCGGCATGGTGACTCCCTCGACCACGCTTGTTCTCAAGGACGACGTGGTTCACATCTACTACACCGGCACGACTCGCCGCCAGGGGGACCACACTGTGCTGCCCGCCAATGCAGTCAAAGGCATCGGGCTGGCCACACTCCCCGCGGATCGCTTTGTCGCGCTGGTTCCGGCAGGGGAAAGCGCCGAGGGCATGCTGCAAACGCCGCCGCTGCTCGCCGCCGGCAGTGACCTGCTGATCAATGCCGATGCGACCGCGGAGGATGTGCAGGTTGAACTCCTCGACCAGGCCGAGCGCGTCGTCGCCGATTTCGCGCGAGAGAATTGCCGCCTGGCGCGGCGCGACCCGCTGCGATACCGGGTCGAGTGGGAGGCCGCTGGTCGCCGGAAATGCTGGGCGGATGTGCCACAAGATCGCCCGTTCGCCCTGCGGTTCGTTCTGCGCAAGGGGGCGCTGTTCGCGTTTCAGGTGACCCCATGAGCGCCGGCCCGCCGGGCGTCGCTGGACGCTGCGAAGGAGCAGAGGAATTGCCTGCGGTGCGCACGATCACCGCCGGGCCGAGGCACCACTGGTTCGGCTACTACGACAAGCTGGAGTTCGATCCGACGGGCCGCTATGTCCTGGGCATGGAAGTGGATTTCGAACACCGCTCGCCGAGGCCCGAGGACGTCATTCGCATCGGCATGGTTGATCTCGAGGACCATGACCGCTGGATCGAGCTGGGCCGCAGCGCGGCGTGGTGCTGGCAGCAGGGGTGCATGCTGCAGTGGCTCCCGCGTTCCGCGACGAAGGTGCTGTGGAATGACCGCGAGGGGACGAGCTACGTCTGCCGCATCCGCGACGTGAAGACCGGCGAGCTGCGCACCATCGCGCATCCCGTGTACGCCCTCAGCCCGGACGGCAAGACCGCCATCTCGACCGACTTCCGCCGCCTCGGCGACGTGCGCCCCGGCTACGGGTACGTCGGCATCCCCGACCCCCATGCCGATGACCCGACGCCGAAGGAAACCGGGGTCTTTCGAGTGAGCCTCGAAACCGGCGAGCAGGAGCTAATCGTGCCGGTAGCCGACGTCGCCGGCTTCGGCCGGCCCCTGCCGAGCATGGAAGGGGCCAAGCATTACTTCAACCACCTGCTGTTCAACCCCGACGGGTCGCGCTTTGTCTTCCTTCACCGCTGGCGGCTGCAAGACGGCAACCGCCAGACGCGCATGATCACCGCCGCGCCCGACGGCACCAATCTGCGCATCATTGACGACAACGGGCTCACGTCCCACTTCATCTGGCGCGACCCGCAGCACCTCCTCGCCTGGTCGAGGCAGCCCTCTCACGGCCAGGCGTTCTACCTGTTCGAGGACGGCGGCCAGAAAATCGAAGTCGTCGGCGCGAGCGGTGCGCCGCCTGCGAGCGGTGCGCCGCCTGCGAGCGGTGCGCCGCCTGCGAGCGTCATGACACAGGACGGCCACTGCTCCTACCTGCCGGGCGGCGAATGGATCCTCAACGACACTTACCCGGACCGCGACCGCCTGCAGCACGTTTACCTTTACCACGTGAAGACCGGCCGCAAGGTGCCGCTGGGCCACTTCCGCTCGCCGCCCGAATACACCGGGGAATGGCGCTGCGACACGCACCCGCGCTGCAGCCGCGATGGGCGATTGATCGTGATTGACTTGCCGCACACCGGCGCCGGTCGGTGCGCCGACTGCGGCCGCCAGATGCACCTGATTGACATCGGCGGCATCATCGCTTGTTCGCCGAAACGCGGGAGGCTCTAATGCCGAAGCAGGTCATGCGGCGCACCGCCGCCGACAACGTGTACCTGCACAAGGATTTCCACGGCGCGCTGAGCGCCGGCATCGAGTTTCTGCACCGCCGCTGGGGCGCAGAGGCCGTGCGCGAGTATCTGCACCAGTTCGCGCGCACCTACTACGCGCCGCTGAGCGCGGCCCTGCGCGAGCGCGGGCTCGCGGCGATGAAGGAGCACCTGGAACGGACATACGAGGCCGAGGGCGGCCGCATCACAATGCGCTGCTCCGACGACGAGCTGCTGCTGGAGGTCGAGGCCTGCCCGGCGGTTACCCACATGCGGCAGCGCGGCTACGCGGTGGCCGAGCTGTTCTCCGAGACCACGCGCACCGTCTATCAGGCGATCTGTGAAGATACACCTTTCGCCGTCGAGGTGCTGCAGCACGACGACGACACCGGCCGCAGCCGCGTGCGGTTCTACCGGAGACAGCGATGATCCCCTGCACCGATTTCATCCCTGCCTACAGCGAGCTGTTCAAGTACCTGGAGGCCCGCGGCTCACGGTGCGCCGCCTGCGAGCGGTGCGCCGCCTGCGGGCGCGCGGCGGTGCTCGACTTCTGGCACTACCTGTCCGACAATTTCCTCGGCAACCTGAGGCAGCTCGTCGAGCGCCACGGCATCCGCGGGTGCTGGCTGTACTGGAGCCACACCCTCAACGAGGAGGCCGCCGATTTCACCATGGAGCTGGACGAGGAGGCCGGCGAGTTTTGCATCATCATGCACCGCTGCCCCTCGAAGCGCCGGCTGCTGGCGTGCCGTCACCTCGAGCCCTACCACGATTACTGCGGCCACTGCGATGTGCTCTATCGCCGCGTGCTCGAGCCCTTGGGGTACGAGTGCACCTGTGACATGTCGCGCTGCCACGAGGCCGCATGCACCGTTGTGGTCCGGGATAAGAAAAAGCAGTCGGGCGAGGGGTCCAGCCGTCTCCACCCCTACATGATGAGGTGAATGGGAGAGTCCATCTGTCCCTCCAGCGTCAGGTCGTCCACGCGCCGGGCGGGCCAGTTCGGGTCCTTCATCCGGTGGTTGGTTTCGTACTCGTCGGCGAACTCCTTGTTGGGGAACTGCACCCTCACGGCGATGGGCGGCGAAATCTTGTAGGGCTTCAGCCGCCCGATGCGGGCGATCGCTTCCTTGGCGCCCTGCGTGATCATCGCGCGCGCTCGCTCGGGGGCAACCAGGATCGCCCGCTCCGCAGTGAGGCCCTTCTTCACCGCCACGGTCACGACCTCGTCGCCGAGCGTCTCCCTGGCTTCCCGGCAGGCGGCCTCGCAGCCGGTCACCATGATGACGGGGACATCGTGATAGCCGGCCGCCGCCGCGTAGATGGCGATCTCCCCCACCTCTTGACCGTTGTACCAGTAGCGGCGGTGCCGGGCGCTGTGGCCGGTGAAGGTGTGCGGGAGGACCGCTTCGGGTGTGCCCTCCTTGGCGTGGGTCGCTACCAGCATCAACCCGTCAAAGCTGCGGTCCATCCCATGCAGCAGCGGCAGCGCGGGGCGGCTGAGCCGCCCCGCGCCCCGGCCGTAGATCAGCTTCGCCTCGGGATGCAGCAGCTCGGGGATGGTGTTGATGGCGAACTTGGTGTCGTCGCTCACGAGCACTTCGCTCGCCCCCGCCGCGAAACACCCTTCAACCGCCGCGTTCACGTCCCCCATCAGCAGCGCCCGCTTCTCGGGGTAAAAGGGATCGCGCGGATCGTGAGCCCAGTAGCCGGCGATTCCGCTCGGCCCTTCGCTGTCAACCGCAATGAAGATCTTCATGCTCGACTCCCGGCCTCTAG
>CAZIRH010000100.1:9502-12605 GCA_964541065.1 uncultured Solibacteraceae bacterium | reverse complement strand
GGCGGTCACCGGGCCGCCGGCGCGCCCGATGCGGATGTTGCCCCCGCCGGTCGAAGCGCGCACCGGGCCCAGCGCCTCTCGCAGGTAGATCTCGCCTCCGCCCGTAGTGAAGCCGGCCTCGCCGCCGATCGCCTCCGCGGTGATCGCGCCGCCTCCGGAGGAGCAGCGCACGCCACGCCCCATCCGCCCCAGGCGCACTTCACCGCCGCCCGTGCGGATGGTGACCTCGCCCTGGATGCGGTCGAAGCTAATCTGGCCGCCTCCGGTCTCCGCTCTGAGTGCGCCCTCGAGGTCGAAGGCCTCAACGCTGCCGCCCTCCGAGTCCAGTTCCGCCTCGAGCAGCCCGCGCGGCACGCGCAGCCACAAGTCGGCCCACATCTCACTGGGGCCGGGAAAGGTCGCCGCCAGCGTGGTCCAGCCGCCATGCTGGCCAGTCCTCACTCCCATCCGGCTGAGCGTCTGGCGCACGGCGGATTCGCTGGAACCCCGCACGCGCTTCTTCAGCGTGTAGGCGATATCCCCACGGTCCTCCCCCTGCAACCTCAGTGGGCCCCGGGTCGATACCCGCAGGCGCGGAGCGCCCTCCAGCGTCACCGCCCCGCTCACCGTCTGCACCCAGTACCGGCCCTCGCGGGTGACGCCCGATTCTGTCTGCCCGTAGCCGGCGACCACCGCAGCCGCCAACCATAGCCAACCGTATCTCATCAGAATGTCCCCACCGAGGCGTTCATCTCTTGCAGCGCCCGCTGGCAGCGCAGGCGCACGTAGTTGTTGCTCTCCCTCTGCACCAGCTCCTGAAGCACGCCCACCAGGGCGTCTTCCCGCTTCTGGGTGAGCAGTTCGATGGCCTGGATGCGCACGCCCGGGTTGTCGTCCGTCAGCAGCGAACGCACCAGCGTGCTGCGCACCTCGGGCTCTGTGGCAAAGGACTTCAGACCCGCGAGAGCCTTCAGGCGCACCCCGGCATTGGGGTCGTGCTCGAAAACCGCCAGCAGCGCACTGCGCACCCCGGCCGAGCCCGGGCGAGCCGTGAGGATGTCCACCGTATCGCCGCGCAGCCCGGGGTCGCGGGCCTCGCGGGCAGCCACCAGCAAAAGGCGGCGAATGGGTTCGTCTTCGAAACTCCCCGCCAGCACCCGCTGCCTGGTTTCCTCGACCACAATTCGCAGGCTGCCGGAAGGATCCGGCTCCAGATAGCGCACCCGGGAGATCACGCCCTCTCCGCTGAAGGCTATCCCAGGGACGACCCCGGGGCCGGTCCAGCGCGCTGCAAAGAAGCCCAGCGCCATCAGCGCCACGGCCCCCAGCGGTTTCAAGGCCAGCCTCCAGCCCGTCCCGAACGGCTGCTTCAGCCAGGCCAGCCACCCCAGGCGTGGCGGCGTAGCCAGTTCCAGGCGCCGCTCCAGATCCCGCCGGCAGCGCACCAGCAGGCTGGCCGGAGGCTCCAACAGGCGCTCGTCCAGCGCCTGGTGCACCCGCTTCTCCGCCTCCAGCGCCTTCTGGCAGGTCTCGCAGGCCTCCAGGTGGTCCTGAAGGGCCTGCTCGTCCTCCAGCGACAGCTCGCCGTAGAGGAAAAGCGCCAGATCCCTTTTGACCGTCTCGCAGTTCATAGGAAGTCTCCCAGCGCGACCCGCATTTTCTGGGTCGCACGGAACAGGCAGGTTTTGGCCGCCTCCTCGGTGGTGCCCAGCGCCTCACCGATGGCTCTCAGCCGCAAGCCCTGATAATGGCGCAACTCAAACACCATACGCTCCCGCGGGGTCAGTTCCCCGAGTCCCTTCTCGATGTGCTCGCCCAACTGCCGGCTCAGCAGCCTGCGTTGCGGGTCGCCGTGGACCCGCCCCTCGGGCGTGGCCGCGAGGCGGTCGCGCGGGCCCTCGGCGGTTTCCACCACCGCCGGCTCCTCCCGCCGCACTCTGCGTTTGCGCAGCACATCCACGCATAAGTTGGTCACGATGCGGTACAGCCAGGTATGGAAGTTGCAGTCGAACCGGAACAGGTGTAGGTTCCGGTAGACCCGCAAGAACGCTTCCTGGTAGACGTCGTACGCATCTTCCTCCGAACGCAACAGGTTCATCGCCAGGCGGAGCACACTGCGGTCGTAGGCGCGCACGAGTCGCTCGAACGCCGCTTGGTCGCCGCGCTGGGCCGCACGGATCCAGGCCGCTTCGTCGAGCGTCGCGGTTGACCCTATCTCCATGGGCAGTGCCGCCTGCCGTTCAACCGTCACCCTGTCTATTCAGACGCTTACCTGGGAAAAGTGTAACGCACTGAGGCTGGAGGCAGGCTGCCAGGCGGTCGGCGATTCTCGCATTGGCAAGTGAGATGGGATGAGAAGGCCGGTGTCCGGCCTTCTCGTCCCATCTCACTTGCGAGACAGCAGAGGCCACTGGGCGGAGCCGGCCGCCAGGTGGCTAAGCAGCCTGAGTTGGACGGCGCCGCCTTCCAGACGGTCGCTCCGGCCGCGCCGCATGCGATCCAGGGCGCTGCGCAGCGCTCCCGCCACGGCTCCCAGCAACTCCAGCCGCTCGCAGCCGTCGGCCTGCGGAGCGGCCCGCGACGCGGGCTCGTTCCCCACCCGGCTCAGCTCTCCCTCCAACAGCGCGGCGTCGCCTGACTGGAACGCGTCCAGGATCTTCCGGGCAGCCGCGGCTGGATCACACGTAGGCGCAGACACCACGCACCCCTCACCAAGCTCATCGGCCAGGCCGTGCCGGGTTTTAGCCCGGAACGGAGGGTGCTTAAACCTCCGGAGTGCCCGACCCTGACGATAAGTCCCATTAGGGAAGGTTGTAACCATGATCAGGCTCACACGCCTGAACCACGTTCCGCTGCTGCTCAACTCGGATCTGATCGAACACCTTGAGGTGACGCCAGATACCATCATCACCCTGACCACCGGGCAGAAACTGATGGTGCTGGAATCGGCCGAACAAGTGCTCGACCGGGTGATCGAGTTCCGGCGGGCCATCAACGCGCGCATGTGCCAGTGCCCGACCTTGCGCAGACAGGAGGAAGAGCAGGCCACCGAGGGCCAGCTCTAGCGGAACCGGGATGGCCGAGAAGCCCAAGACCGAGAAGCCGAAGGCCGAGAAGCCGAAGG
>CAZIRH010000100.1:0-9402 GCA_964541065.1 uncultured Solibacteraceae bacterium | reverse complement strand
CCGAGAAGCCGAAGGCCGAGAAGCCGAAGGGCGGCGGAACCAAGCCGGACCTGGCCACGCTGGGCGGCCTGATCCTGGCCGTGGGCGGCATCGTCGGAGGCATGCTGCTGGAGGGCGGCAAGATCCAGGAAATCCTCCAGCCCACCGCAGCCATTATCGTCTTCGGCGGGACCATCGGCGCAGTCATGGTCACCATGCCGCTCGACGTCCTGAAGAGCGCGGTCAAGTGCCTGATGGCGGTGTTCTTCGAGAAGCAGGAGACCCCTCAGGTCATCATCGAGGAGGTCATCGGGTACGCCACCAAGGCCCGCAAGAACGGCATCGTGTCGCTGGAGCAGGAGGCCGACCACGTCCAGGATCCCTTCCTGCGCAAGGCGCTGAACCTGGCCGTGGACGGCACCGACCTTCAGGAGATCCGCAAGATGATGGAGCTGGAGATGGGCGTCGAGGAGCACCAACACGAGTTGGAGGCCAAGGTGTTCGAGGCCGCCGGAGGATATTCGCCCACCATCGGCATCATCGGGGCGGTGCTGGGCTTGATCCAGGTGATGAAGCACCTGGCCAATATCGAGGAGGTCGGCAAGGGCATCGCCGTGGCTTTCGTGGCCACCATCTACGGCGTCGGCGCGGCCAACGTGTTCTTCCTCCCGGCCGGCAGCAAGATCCGCGCCCGCGCTCATCAGGCCATGCAGATCAAGGAACTGATGCTGGAGGGCGTGATCGGCATCGTCGAGGGCCTCAACCCCAAGCTCATCCGCACCAAGCTGGAGGCCTACGTCCGCCGGACCCTGGAAGCCGCCAAGAAACCCAAGACCAAGGAGACCAAGGAGGCCAAGCCCGCCGCGCAGGCGGCGCCCGCCGCGCCCGCTCCGGGATAGGCCCCAAGAGGTAGCTGCAAGCTGTATGGCACGCAAGAAGAAACAGGCCGCTCACGACAACCTGGAACGCTGGCTGATTTCCTACGCCGATTTCATCACCCTGATGTTCGCCTTCTTCGTGGTGATGTTCGCCAGCTCCCAGAGCGACAAAGGCAAGGCGGCGCAGGTCTCCGAGTCCATCCGCAAGGCGCTGCAAGAGGGCCAGGTCACCTCGGCCATCGCCAGCATTCTCGGCGGCACGGTGGATGACAAGGGCATAGGCAACGCCCAGCTCAAGGGCCCCGGCGGCGCCAAGCCGGACGCCAAATACGAAGAAGCCCGCCAGCGGATCGTTTCCGAACTGCTGCCCTCGTTGGAGTTACTCACCAAGGAACTCAAAGCCGAGATCGCCGGAGGCAAGCTGCAAATCAAGCTTCAGGCCCGCGGGCTGGTGGTGAGCCTCATGGAAGCGGCTTTCTTCCCCTCGGGCGAGGACGTCATCGACCCGCGCACCCACCCCACCATCGGGAAAATCGCCCGCACCATCCACGCCCTTCCCAACCCCGTACGCCTGGAGGGGCACACCGACTCGGTGCCCATCCACAACGTCCGGTTCGCCAGCAACTGGGAGCTGTCCGCCGCCCGCGCCGTGGCCATGCTGCGCCTGCTCAACCAGCGCTTCGAGATCCCCTTCGGCCGCATGGCCGTCGCCGGCTACGCCGAGACCATCCCGGCCGACAGCAACGAGACCGCGGAAGGCCGGGCACGCAACCGCCGCGTCGATCTGGTCATCCTCAACAAGATCGCCACGGAGCTGGAGCCGCCGACGGCGGCCCCCGCTCCGGCGTCCGCGCCCGCAACGCCGGCCCCTGCCGCACCGGCCAAGAGCGGGCACTGACCAGAGGGGCAAGACTCCGGCCGCACCCCGCCGAGTCTGGAAGCCCGAGTGCTATCCTGTTTCGTGTGATCCGACTGGTCAACATCGAGAAGTACTTCCAGACGGGCAACACGAAGACCTTCGTGCTGCGCCGCATCAGTTTCGAGGTCGAGGAGGGCGGCTTCGTCACCATCATGGGGCCCTCGGGCGCGGGCAAGTCCACCCTGCTGGCCATCCTGGGGATGCTCGACGGCGCCTGGACGGGCGAGTACCACTTCGTGGGACAGCCGGTGCACAAGCTCCATCCCCGCCAGCGCATCGAGCTGAACAAGCGCTACATCGGATTCGTCTTCCAGAGCTACCACCTGCTGGACAACCTGACGGTCTACGAGAACCTCGATCTGCCCCTCTCCTACCGCAACATCAAGGCCAGCGAGCGCGCCGGCCTGGTCTGCGACATCCTGGACCGCTTCCAGATCGTGGGCAAGAAGGACCTTTTTCCCAGCCAGCTCTCCGGCGGCCAGCAGCAATTGGTGGCCGTGGCCCGGGCCGTGGTCGCCAACCCCAAGCTCATCCTGGCCGACGAGCCCACCGGCAACCTCCACTCCGCCCAGGGCCGCGAGATCATGGAGCTATTCAAGAAGCTCAACGAGGAGGGAACCACCATCGTCCAGGTCACCCACAACGAGCAGAACGCGGCTTACAGCCGCCGCATCATCAACTTGCTGGACGGCTGGATCGTGAACCCTTGAGGAGGCGGGGCGGGCTCTCAGGCCGTGGCAGGCTCTCCAGCCGGCCAGCCTGGCGGGGCTGAGAGCCCGCCCCACACTGGTTTGTTCACCCCCGCACACGCCGTCCCACAAGCGGACACCGCTGCGCTGCCGCCACCCGCTGTTACAATGGCTTAGTCCTGGCAGGCGAGTTGCCCACTGGTAGGGGGCAAGCCATGACGCGCCCCAAGCCCCGCATCCTCATCGCCGATGACCAGGCCGACGTCCTGGCCGCGCTCCGCTTGCTGCTCAAGGGGGAAGGCTTCGAGACCGAGTCGGCGGATTCCCCCGGCTCCGTGCTGGCCGCGGTCGAGGAACGCGATTTTGACGCCATCCTGATGGACCTGAACTACGCCCGGGATACGACCTCGGGTCAGGAGGGGCTGGACCTGCTGACGCGCATCCAAATGCTGGACGGCACGGTTCCGGTGATCGTCATGACGGCCTGGGGCAGCGTCGAGCTAGCGGTGGAAGCCATGCGCCGGGGGGCGCGCGACTTCATCCAGAAGCCCTGGGAGAACGCGCGCCTGCTGGCCATCCTGCGCACCCAGATCGAGCTGGCCCGGGCCCTGCGCACCAGCCAGCGTCTGGAGGCCGAAAACCGCCTGCTGCGCGCCGAGGGCCGGTCCCTGCTGATCGCCGAAGCGCCCTCCATGCGCCCAGTGCTGGACCTGATCGCCCGCATCGGCCCCTCCGACGCCAACGTGCTCATCACCGGCGAAAACGGCACGGGCAAGGGCGTCATTGCGCAGATGCTGCACGCGGTGTCCGGCCGCGCCGTGCGGCCGCTCATCACCGTCAACACCGGGGGCCTCCCCGAGGGGGTCTTCGAGAGCGAACTGTTCGGGCACGTCAGGGGCGCCTTCACGGACGCCAAGACCGACCGCGTGGGCCGCTTCGAGCTGGCTGACGGCGGCACGCTCTTCCTGGATGAGATCGCCAACATCCCGCCGGCGCAGCAGGCCAAGCTGCTGCGCGTGCTCGAGACCGGCGAGTTCGAGCGCGTCGGGTCGTCGAAGACGCATCGCGTGGATGTGCGCCTCATCTCTGCCACCAACGCAGAGCTGGCCAAGGAGGTCGCCGCGGGCCGCTTCCGCGAGGACCTCTTCTTCCGGCTCGACACCATCGAGATCCGCCTGCCCCCGCTGCGCGAGCGCCGCGAGGACATTCCGCTGCTGGCAATGCACTTCCTCCGGCAGTACGCCCAGCGCTACCGCAAGGAGGTGGGCGGGTTCGACCCGGCTGCCATGCAGGCCCTGCTCGAACACCCCTGGCCGGGCAACGTCCGCGAGCTGGATCACGCCGTCGAGCGGGCCGTGCTGATGGCTCAGGACAGCGTGATCAGGCCCTCCGATCTGGCCTTGCGCGCGGGCCGCGAGGCTGCGCCGCGCGTGGAGGACATGAGCCTCGAAGAGGTCGAGTGCTTCCTGGTCAAAAAGGCCCTGGCGCGCTTCCACGGCAACGTCAGCCACGCCGCCTCGGCCCTGGGCCTGAGCCGCAGCGCGCTGTACCGGCGCATCCAGCGGTACGGATTGTGAAGTGATGTCCCTCCGGCGGCGCCGCCTCAGCCACGAGCGGCGCATCCTGTTGCTGGCGCTCGCCGCCGCTCTGCCCGGAGCGGCGGCCGCCCTGGCGATGCTGTGGACGGGCGACTACACCTCGAAGGTGCAGTGGACGGTCACGGTGCTGATAGTGGGCTGCTGGCTCGGCTTCGCCGCGGCGACGCAAGGCTGGGTGGTGCGCCCGCTGCAAACGCTCGCCAACCTGCTGGCCGCGCTGCGCGAGGGCGATTTCTCGATCCGCATGCGCGGCGCCCGGACCGATGACGCGCTGGGCGAGCTCATGGCCGAGGTCAACCTGCTGGGCGAGACATTGCGCGAGCAGCGCCTGGGGGCCCTGGAAGCCACGGCCCTGCTGCGCACGGTGATGGCCGAGATCGACGTAGCCATCTTCACCTTCGACGGAGAGCAGCGCCTCCGTCTGGTCAACCGGGCGGGCGAACGCTTGCTGGCGCAGCCCGCCGGGCGCCTGCTGGGACGCAGCGCGGCGGAGCTGGGGCTGGCGGCGTGCCTGGAGGGCGATGTGCCCCGCACCGTGCAGATGGTCTTCCCGGGCGGCATGGGCCGCTGGGGCATCAGCCGCAGCACCTTCCGCGAAGGCGGCCTGCCGCACCAGTTGCTGGTGCTCGCCGACCTGAGCCGCGCCCTGCGCGAGGAGGAGCGCCAGGCCTGGCAGCGCCTGCTGCGCGTGCTGGGCCACGAGCTGAACAACTCGCTCACGCCCATCCGCTCCCTGGCTGGGAGCCTGGAAAGCCTGGCCAGCCGCGAGTCGCTGCCCGCAGACTGGCGGGAAGACCTCCGCAGCGGCCTGGCGGTCATCGCCGCCCGCGCGGAGGCCTTGAGCCGGTTCATGGAAGCCTATTCGCGCCTGGCCCGGCTGCCCCAACCGCGTTTCCAGCCGGTCGATCTGGGTGCCTGCATCCGCCGGGTGGTGGCCGTCGAGACCCGCACACCGATTGCGCTCCTTCCCGGGCCGCCGCTCACCATTCAGGCCGATCCCGATCAGCTCGAACAACTCCTCCTGAACCTGCTGCGCAATGCCGTCGAGGCCGCCCTGGAGACCGGCGGCGGCGCTGGCGTCCGCTGGGTCAGGAACGCCAACTTCGTCGAGGTGGTGGTCGAGGACGAAGGCCCGGGCCTGGCCAGCACCACCAACCTGTTCGTGCCCTTCTTCACCACCAAGCCCGGCGGCTCGGGCATCGGGCTGGTGCTGAGCCGGCAGATCGCCGAGGCCCACGGCGGCGGCCTGACGCTCCAGAACCGGCCCGCCGGCCGCGGCTGCGAGGCCCGCCTGCGGTTGCCGGTGTAATCCCGAGAATGCGCGCGCCGAGCGTGCAGCTTTCACGCCAAGAAGTCGTGGATGATCCGCAAGGCTCGGGCGAGCTTCGTCTCGATGTCGGAGGTGGCTGCGATTCTTAGGTAGCGAGGGTGATTGCCCCACAGCTCGCCCAGCAATTCATCCAGGCGCGCGGCGTCAGCGGCGCATTCCGGCCGATGCGCCAGCGGATAGCGCAGGTACGCCTCCGGCAGCCGCACAGCGGCGCTTTCGAGATGCAGGACCAAGTCGTAGCGGCGGTAGTGGTCCTGGAGCGTCGAGCCGGTCATCTCGAAGAACGACTCGCGCGAGTGGCCGAACGATTGCCAGAACGCACACGGATCGAGCGTGCCGCGGTGGGTGAGAAGCGCCTGCTTGCGACGGCCCGCGATCATCCGCTTGAGCGCGTTTTCGGCCGCGATCTGCTTCGCTACCAACGCGCACTGAAACTCCGGGGACCGCGGCTCAAGTCCACAGCCACGCATGGCCTCTTCGAGTACGATGATGCGCTCAGCCAGTGCCGCATCGGTTGCGCAATGGTCGAGGAGCGCACTCTTGCCTCCACCGGGACCGCCTGTCAGCACGATCACCGGAACGGCGTGTTCGGAGTCTGTGCCCAACGCTGCGAAGGTGCCAAGGAATGGCGCGCTCAACCGCTGGCTAACGCTCACGGCTCGGTAACCGCTTGCGAACACGGGGAACTGCTGCCGAGCCACGACCGTAAGGGAGTGGTGCTTGCCATTCCTTCACTCCTCCTCCCCCTCGATGGCAGTCTCAGAAGTCCAGGCCGGGAGGCGGATCGGGAAAGGGCAAACCGATGCCGTGATCCGAGTGGGTGAGCCCATAATAGAGCGTCGGCATGGTGTCCTCGTGAGGTGCGCGAACTAGTGCCCTGACCGTGCTCCACCGTCTCCCAATCACGGTTGGGCAGACAGCGGCCAGTCCCGCCAGCGCTTCCGCGGCAGGCTGGCGGACATACTTCGCCTTGTCGCGCAGCGCTTGGATCAGCGGCTCGACGGCACGCGGGTCGCGCAGTTTCCCCAACGCCTCGGCGGCGGCGCGGCGGACAAGCCCGTCGCTGTCGCCGAGGGCCTGGATGAGCGGCTCGACGGCAGGCGGGTCGCCGAGCTTTCCCAGCGCCTCGGCGGCGTCCCGGCGGACATCTTCATGCGTAGCGCCCAGCGCCTGGATGAGTTGCTCGACAGTGCGCGGGCCGCCGAGCATCCGCAATGCCTCGGCGGCGGCGCGGCAGACACCCCGATCCCAGTGGCCCAGCGCCTGGCTGAGCGGCTCGACGGCACGCGCGTCGCCGAGCTTTCCCAGCGCCTCGGCGGCGGCGCGGCAGACATCCCAAGCAAAGTGGCGGAGCGCCGGGATGAGCGGCTCCACGGCACGTGCGTCGCCGAACTTTCCCAGCGCCTCGGCGGCTTCCCGGCAGACACCTGGGTCGCTGTGGCCCAGCGCCTGGATGAGGGGCTCCACGGCACGCGCGTCGCCAGAAGCACCCAGCCGCGCGAAGTCCTCCTTCACGCCCCAGATCATCCCGCGCCACTTGGGCTCGCCCAGCTTTGCCAAGGTCACGGCAGCGGGGCAGCGAACACGTGCTTCGCTGTGGCCCAGGGCCTTGATGAGCGGCTCGACGGCGGGCGGCCCCAGCTTAGTTAGGGCCTGGGCGGCGGTGAGGCGGACCCTGTCTTCCTTGTCGCCCAGCGCCCCGATAAGCGCCTCGACCGCGCGCGGTTCGCTCAGTTTCCCTAACGCTTCAGCGGCGGCGAGGCGGACATACGAATCCTTGTCGCCCAGCGCTCGGACGAGCGGCTCGACGGCCCGCGGGTCGCCCAGCTCCCCCAGCGCCTCGGCGGCAGCGCGGCGGACATCCCGACGTTCGTCGTCCAACGCCTGAATGAGGGATTCGACAGCGCGCTGGTCGCCGAGCTGCCCCAGAGCCTCGGCGGCGGCCCGGCGGATTTCCGGATGCCCATCCCCAAGTGGCTGGATCAGCGGCTCGACGGCGCGCCGGTCGCCTAGCTTCCCTAATGCCTCGGCGGCGGCGTGCCGGACTCTCTCTTCCTCGTCGCCCAGCACCTGGATGAGCGGCTCGACGGCCTGCGGGTCCCCCAACTTTCCAAGCGCCTCAGCGGCGTCGCGGCGGACATCCGCGTCGGGGTGGTTCAGCCGCGGAACGTACCGATTTAGCCTCAACGTCTTGAACATCGCAATCCTCCTTCACGCCAGCTCCAGGAAAGCCCGCGCCGCGTACAGCAGCGCGAACGCACGATTCTTGAGCCCCGCGCATTCTTTGGGCGGGGCGTCCAGGTCGTGTTGCGCGGCTTCGCCGCCCCAGGCGCGGGTGCTGCTCTCCATGGTGCGCCTCGATGTCAGTTTCAGAAGTCCAGGCCGGGGGGCGGATCGGGAAAGCGCAGCCCCGTATCAGTGTGCTGCCCGCAATCACTGGAGCGAGACACATCGCAGTGAGCTTTCCTAACCAGCTCCCGGACCCTACTCCACTGCCTCCCAATCGCAGTTGGGCAGACAGAAGCCATTTCCGCTAGCGCCTTGGCCGCGGCGCTGAAGACATAATCGTCGCCCAGCGCCTGGATGAGCCCCTCGACGGCACGTGGGCCACCCAGCTTCCCTAACGCCTCGGCGGCGGCGTGGCTATCAGAACGGCGCCCAAGCGCGAGGATGAGGGGCTCCACGGCACGCGCGTCGCCAGAAGCACTCAGCCGCGCGAAGTCCTCCTTGAAGCCCCAGATCATCTCCCGCCACTTGGGCTCGCCCAGCTTTCCCAATGCTACGGCGGCGGCGCACCGGACGTCCGGATCCCAGTGGCCCAGCACCCGGATGAGCGGCTCGACGGCACGCGCGTCGCCCAGCTTGCCTAATGCCTCGGCGGCGGCGCAGCGGACATCCTCATCCCTGTGGCGGAGCGCCCCGATGAGCGGCTCGATGGCACGCGGGTCGCCCAGCGCCTCCAACGCCCCGACGGCGGCGCGACGGACATCCGAGCGGCTGTCCTCCAGTTCCCGAACGCAGCGATTAAGCCTCCGATTAAGCCTCCATGTCTCCAACATGGTCATTCTCCTCTCATTCAAGTTCCAAGAACGCCCGCGCCGCGTACAGCAACGCGAACGCGCGATTCTTGAGCCCCCCGCATTCCGCGGGCGGGGCGTCCAGGTCGTGTTGCGCGGCTTCGCCGCCCCAGGCGCGGCAGGCTCCGCCACAGAGGTAACGGACCTCGCACTGCCGGCACTTGGGATTCGTGTCCACGGTGTGCGTGGCTGAATCGCGGAATGCCGGCGACTCCAGCACGGCCCCAAGGCCGAGCTCGACGACGTTGCCGAGAAAGGCGTGCGGCCGATGATAAGCGTAGCAGGGGAACGCCTCGCCGGATGGCTCGACGTACAGGTTCTGGCCCAGGCCGCAAGCCGCCATTGGGTGGAAGCCGTTTTCGATGAGTTCCGTCGGGTCGGCATGGGCGCCGAGCGCTTCCGACGTGGGCGGTTCCGGCCAGTCGTGCGCCCGGCCCAGCGGCAGCAGCGGGCGAAACCGGGGCTGGCGCACGCCTAGCCGCTGCGCCAGTTGGCGAACCGCGCAGCCAGGTTCGGCCTGGAAATCAGCCGCGCGCATGGTTACGGCAAGGGAAAGCTCGCCGCCGCCATTGGCGACTGATTGGTATCGCTCGAGGTTGTGCACCACCCGGTCGTATGCGCCTCTTCCACGGCGGGCATCGTGCGTCTCGCGGCTCCCATCCACGCTGGCCACGACTCGGTCGAAGGCGGAGGCAATGCGGAGCAGGTCGTCATCGGTGAACGACAGCGCGAGGTTCGTGCGGAGCACCAGGTTCATCGGGGCGGTCGAGGACCGCAGAACTGCTAGCCGGTCGAGCATGGCGTCGCGCTGGGAATGGATGAGCGGCTCACCGCCGGTGATGACCACCTGGCGAAAGCTGGCGGTCTTGGCCTCGCGGACGAGGCTCTCGATAGCAGCCGGCGGCATCTCAGCCCCCGCGGCTGCCGGCGGG
>CAZIRH010000099.1:0-12613 GCA_964541065.1 uncultured Solibacteraceae bacterium | reverse complement strand
GGCCGAACCTGCTCGATCCTTCGATCCTCGGCCGCGCCATCTCTGACCCGGACACCTCGCGCCAGCGGCTGCCGCGCGCGGCCTTCGCCTATATCCATGCCACCGATTTGCAGGGGAACCTCGGGCGCAACACCTTCCGCAAGGGTGGCATCCGCAACCTGAACGCGGCGCTGTCCAGAACTTGGACCATCCGCGGCGAGAAGCGCCTCACTTTCCGCGCCGAATCGATCAACCTCTCCAACACGCCACAGTTCGCGGAACCCGGCCCCGAGCTGGCCTCGGGGAACTTCGGCCAGATCACCAACACCCTGAACGACGGCCGCACCTTCCGCTTCCTGCTGCGCTTCGGGTTCTGATTCCCGGCTTACTCCAGCGGCAGGGTGGAGACCGGCGCGTCCTCATCGTTCGATCTATCCGTGGCCCAGGCGCATCAGCCAGCCCAGCCCGAACAGGAACGCCAGGAAGCCCACGAAGCAATAGAGGCCGTACATGAGCCGGTCCCGGTCAGTGCGCCGGGTGACGATGCCCAGCACGATGGAGCTGAACAGGGCGAACAGCAGGGCGGCTTCGAAGTGCGAGAGCGTCACCTTGGGCATCAGGTCTTCCTCCCCACCGCGATCTCGTAGGCGTCCACCATGGCCAGCACGTTCAGCAGCCCGGCCGTCACCAGGAACTTGGTGCCGTAGTCGTGCACCATGCCCGGCATGTCTGGCTGGTCGTAGCCGAACCACACGGTCAGGAAGTAGAGCAGGCCGGAGGCCAGGTTGCCGAAGAACCCGCCGCATTGAATGATGGTGGTGAACAGGTCGGCCACCTGCGGGGCGAAGAGCGCGCCGCGCGTCATCAGCCCGAACAGGTACATGCCGGTGATCGCAAACAGCAGCAGCCCGCCGCGCCCATAGCGCTGGAGCAGGAAGTGGCCCCCGCCCGGGATGAGCCAGCCCACCGTCACTGCGGGAGCCCACGTTTTGAGCGGCGGCCGGGGTTCTTTTTCTGTCTTCCGGGAGAACATGGGAAATACGAGTTTAGCACGGGCGCCGGCGAGCAAGCGGTCTCGCGCGGGCGCTCTTCAGCACGCCGTCAGATCCTACACTCCAGACACAGGCAGGAATGCCTGTGCCACCGAGAGTGGCACAGACTTTCTAGTCTGTGTTTCCTGAGAGGAACCCCTGCTCTGAGCCACTGATGCTGTTGTGGCCTACTATGAGAGGAACCTGCCGCACTGGCACCCGGACGGGGCGGCGCTCTTCCTGACTTGGTGTCTGCACGGTTCCGTGGAGCGCCACAGAGCGCGCAAGAAGGCGGGGGCTCCTGGCAAGGCCTTTGCGGAACTGGATGGGGCGCTTGACCAGGGGAGTTACGGTCCGACTTGGCTGCGGGACTGCCGCATCGCCCGGAGTGTTCAGGAGGCCTTGCTATTTGGAGAGCGCCAGCTTGACCTCTATTCCCTGATTGCCTGGGTGATCATGCCTAATCACGTGCACGTCGCGCTGCTGCCGAAAGTGAGTGCGCCGAGGATCACCAAGTCCATCAAGGGCTTCACTGCCCGGCAGGCAAACGCGCTGTTGGGCCGCACAGGCGAGCGGTTTTGGCAGGACGAGGTCTTCGACCACTGGGTACGGAACGAAGGCGAACTTCAGAAGATCATCGGGTACATTGAGCGGAATCCGGTGCGAGCGGGGCTGGTGGCTACCATTGAGGACTGGCCTTGGTCGAGTGCGGCGCGGGCAACACAGGCATGAATGCCTGTGCCACCGAGGGTGGCACAGACTTTCTAGTCTGTGTTTCCCGAGAGGAGCCCTGGCACACAGGCATGAATGCCTGTGCCACCGAGGGTGGCACAGACCTCAGATGAGCTCGAGACGGGCCGCATCGAAGCGGGTGTGCCTGCCCGTACGCAGCGCTTCCGAGGCCATGACCCCGGCCACCGCGTGCGAGAAGCCGGCCTGAATATCGGCCCGGGGCCTGCCGCGCGTGCGCACACACTCCAGGAAATCCTCCATGTGCGAAGTGGCTTTCTCGGGCTGGATGCGGGTGCTCTCCGTGATGCGGTCAGGCATGCTGCTGCCGGCCCCGGAGACGGTCAGCGCGTCCAGGTCCAGCGTGCCGCGCGTGCCGTGCCACAGGTTGCGGCTGCCGGCGGCATTGGTCAGGCTCATGGCGAAACTGAACAGAAAGCCCTTGGAGTAGTCCAGCAGGGCGTGGAAGACGTCGGGAGTCTCACGCCCGTCCTTCCACAGAAAGACTCCGCCGTTGGCCACCGCTCCGGTGGGGTAGAGCTCTTCCATGAACCAGTGGACCACGTCGCTCAGGTGCGACATCCACAGTCCGGCGATGCCGTTGGTGTAGTCGGAGAAAAGCTGCCACTCCCGCAGGCGGCGGGCGTCGAAGGGCCGCCTCGGCAGGTGCATCAGGAACTGGTCCCAGGCCACGTCCGCCGGCTGGACGTCGGAGTAGTCGCGGCGCCAGCGCGGGTGCTGGAAATTCACCGCGATGTCCACGCGCGTGATCGGGCCCAGGATTCCGGAGCGGACGAGCCTGGCGGCGGCCAGGTGCCCCCCGTCGCTGCGCCGCTGGGTGCCGATCTGGACCACGCGGGTGCTCTTCTTCACCGCCAGGTAGGCCGCCTTGGCCTCGGCGAACACCGTGCCCATGGGCTTCTCGCAGTAGACGTCCTTGCCGGCCTCGACGGCGTGCTGCAAGATGCGGCTGTGGCTGAAGTCGGGCGTCGAGATGATCACGGCGTCCACGTCCTTGCGGGCCAGCACTTCGCGGTAGTCGGCGGTCTGATAGGGCACAGCGCCCCAGGTCTTGGCGGCCAGTTGCGCGGCGTGCTGGCCGTTCGGGCGATAGACGTCGCAGATGGCGGTGATGGAGACGCGATCGGCCAGTTTCTCGAGATCGCGCAGATGGGCCAGGCCCCGGCTGCCCGTGCCGATCAGCGCGATGCCGAGGCGGTCACTGGGCGGGACGGCCCGGGCCAGAGGGCTCGAGATGAGGGCGCCGGCGAACGCGCGGCGTGAGAGGTTGCGTGGGCTCATGAGGATATTGGAATCGCAACGCCAAGCCCGGCGCAAGGGGGTGGCGCTTGCCTTCGGTCCACACCGGCCTCTGCTATGGTGAAGGCTTGGGGGACAGCAGGGTTCTGGGCGAGAGAATGCGGCTGGGCCGGCGCATTGCGCTCGCCAGCGTCATGGTAAGCGCCGCGCTCGCCGGGACCAAGATCCTGGTCGGCTGGCTGGCCGGTTCCACGGCCGTGATGGCGGACGGGTTCGAATCCGCCGGCGACGTGGTGGCCTCGGGCATCGTTCTGTTCGGCTTCATCGTCGCCGCGAAGCCTCCGGATGCCAACCACCCCTACGGTCACGGGCGCGTCGAGATACTCACGGGTCTGGGCGTGGGCGTGATCCTGGGGCTGGCCGGGCTGGGCATCTGCGCCCGCTCGCTGGCGCGGGCTTTCGAGCACTACGCGGCGCCCGCCGCCTTCGGCCTGTGGCCGCTGATCGCCTCGGTCGCCGCCAAGGGCGTTCTGTCCACCGTGAAGTTCCGCTACGGCCGCAGGATCGACAGCGCCGCCCTGGTGGCCGACGCCTGGAACGACCTGGTGGACATCCTCTCGGGCCTGACCGCCATGACGGCGCTGGGTCTGACGCTGTACAACCCCCAGCGGTTTCTGGCGGCGGATGCCTGGGGCGGATTCGCCGTCGGTCTGATTGTTATCTTCACCGGCATCAACGTGGTGCGGGGGAGCTTTTGGCAGTTGATGGATACCATGCCCGACGAGGCGCTCGTGCGGCGCATCCGCAGCGTGGCCCAGGAAGTCCCCGGCGTGCGCGGCGTCGAGAAGTGCTACGCCCGCAAGACCGGGCTTCAGTACCACGTGGACCTGCACCTGGAGGTGGATCCCGACATCACGGTCCGCGCTTCACACGACATTGCCACCCAGGTGCGGGGGCGGCTCCGGGAGACGCTGGACTGGGTGGCGGATGTGCTGGTTCACGTCGAGCCCAGCCCGTGGGAAGAGACGGTCAGGGAGTCGTCAAAGCCAGAATGAAGCCGTCGGAAAATCCTCCCCCGTGGGCCGGCTGAAGGGCGTTGCCGGTGACCGGGAAGGCGCGATCCTGGGAGTAGCCCGCCAGGTAGATGACCCCGGCCGGGGAAAGCGCGATTCCGTACCCGAGGTTGATGCCCCCGCGGCCTGCCAGGGTCGAGTACGCCAGCGCCTGGGCCGGCAGTGCGCCCAGGTTGAGTCTGACGCAGAAGACGTCCATGCCGCCGCTGTACAGCGGCTGGAAGGCGCCCGAGGTGACGGGGAAGTCCGCCGAGAAAGTGTAGCCCGTGAGGTAGACGTTGTTCTGAGCATCCGCCACCAGGTCGTAGGCCACCTCGGTATCCGAGCCGCCGAGGAAGGTCGAGTACACCAGGCCCGTCTCGCCTGGCCGTCTCGGGTCGAGCTTGACCAGGAAAGCGTCGCCGTTGCCTCCGGCGGCCCGCTGGTAGGCGTCCAGCGTGGTGGGGAAATCGGCCGAGAGGGTGTAGCCGGTGAGCAGCACGCCGCCGCCGGGGGCCAGGATGATCTTGCGTACCTCGTCCATCGAGGAGCCGCCCAGCAGCGTCGAGTACACCAGGGCGTCATAGCCCGGTCGCCTCAGGTCCAGCACCGAGAGGAAGATGTCCCCGGCGCCGCGGTAGGCGGTCTGGAAGGCGCTGCCGACGATAGGAATGAACTCGGGGGAAAAGGTCGAACCGGCTACGTAGACCAGGCCTGTGGGCCCGACGGCCAGGGCGCGGCACTGGTCGATGGTCTCGCCGCCCAGGTAAGTCGAGTAGACCAGCGAGTCGGGCGGGCCGACGGTGGTATTCAGCTTGGTCAGGAATCCGTCCTGGAGTCCCCAGGGGCCCGCCTGCACCGGATCGCCGGCCAAGGGGAAATCCTGGGAGGTGGTGAGCCCGGCCACGTAGATGGCGCCCTGCGCATCGACGTCGATGGCGTAGCCGATGTCGGTGCCCGAGCCGCCCAGGTAGGTTCCGAACAGCAGAGCATACTCGCCAGGGATGGCGGGGTTGAGCGTGATCACGAAGGCGTCTGAACCCGCGGTGCCGCCCGGACTGAACTGTGGCCCCTGGCCGCCCGTCGGCAGATCCGTGGAGGTGGTCGAGCCGGTCACATGCACGCTGCCCACGGCGTCCACGGTCATGGCCGTGGGCGTGTCGGTCCCGTCGCCTCCCAGGTAGGTGAAGTAGACCAGCGACTCGGCACCGGCCAGAGCCGGGTTCAACTTGGCAATGAAGATATCGCGTCCACCGGCGCTGGCGTCCTTGTAGCTGCCGGGAACGGCGGGCAGGTCGCCGGAGTCGGTGTAGCCGACCACGTAGACCATTCCAGCGCCATCCAGCTTGACGCCGACAATCGAATCCTGCGCCCCGGTGCCCAGGAACGAGGAGTAGACCAGCACGGGGTCGATGACCAGCGGTAGGGAGGGCTCATGGCCTGCGATCTCGAAGCCGGCCACATCGCGGCCCAGCAGCCGGTAGCGGCACTCCACGGGGCGGGCGGGGGGCTGATACGCCACCGGCTTCCTCTGCACGAGCCAGCGCGCGCCCACCTGGATGCGCAGGTCGCCCTCGCGGGTCAGGCTCACGCGGTCGGCGCCCCGGAACCGGATCCGGATCCGGCTGGCGCTTGCCCCGGGCTGCAACACGAAGTCGTACTCGAGCCCGTCACGGCCGCCGTAGTAGACTAGGTCCACCCCGGGGTATACGCCCGCATAGCGGACGCTGCGGTAGTGCGGCACGCCGGTGTGCCAGTCCCTCCTGCGGTTGCCGAGGAAGTAGCTGCTGCGCGAGGGCAGCAAGCCCGCGCCCTGCATGCGCGGCGCAGGGTTCGCCCCGGGCAGGGACATCCGCACGGTCGCAGGATTCTGCCCGCCCAGGCGCAGCCGCGCCTCGCGCGGCGCCAGCTCCAGGCTCACCTGGCCACTGCGGGCCGCGAATCGCACGCCCTCCGGGTACTGGCCCTGATTCGGTTCGAAGCGCAGCGGCTGCGCCGCCAACAGCTCCCTGGCCTTCGAGGGCACGGCCCCGGCGTGGGCTGCCACGGTCAGGGTGAACACAAGCGCCGCCGGCCACAACACGACCCGCATACTTATAGTTAAACCACGGAACCGCCCCCAAGTTGCAACTGCGGCCCGGCGCTCGGGTGGCTCGATACCCCGGCAGCCTACAATGGGAACGCTGGACATGAGGAGATCGTGGTGCGTGTCGCTCTGGTCAACACGAACCGGATCCAGCCGCCCATAGCGCCCATCGGACTGGACTACGTGGCCGAGGCGCTGAGCGCCGCCCGGCACCGCGTGGAACTGCTGGACCTCTGCTGGGAGGACGATGCGCGCTCGGCCATCGCCAGGTTCCTGGACGGCGCCAGCTTCGGCCTGGTGGGCCTCACGCTGCGCAACACGGATGACTGCGCCTTTACGAGCCGCCAGTCGTTTCTGCCCGAGTTCGCCGGCCTGGTCGAGACCATCCGCCTCCACACCGACGCTCCGCTCGTGCTGGGCGGCGTCGGATTCTCCGTCATGCCTGAGCAGGTTCTGGCCTTCTCGAACGCAGACGCCGGCGTGTGGGGCGACGGGGAGTTTGTGCTCCCCGAGCTGGCAACCAGACTGGATGAGAAGCAGGAGTGGCACGACCTCCCCAGCCTGATCTGGCGGTGCGGCCCCGCCTGGCAGCGCAACGCGCCCTCCGCCCGGCCGCTGGCTGGCCTTCCTCCCATGAGCCGGAGCTGGGTGGACAACCGCCGCTACTTCCGGCACGGGGGACAGGCCGGCTTTGAAACCAAGCGTGGCTGCCCCGGCCAGTGCGTCTATTGCGCCGACCTTGTGGCCAAGGGGAACCGGAGCCGGACCCGGCCGCCGGCAGCGGTGGTCGATGAGCTGGAGCGGTTGCTCGAACAGGGCATCGACCACCTGCACACTTGCGATGGCGAGTTCAATCTGCCGGTCTGGCACGCTCTGGAAGTGTGCCAGGAGATCACCCGCCGCGGCCTGGGCGACAAGCTGCGCTGGTACGCCTATTGCTCGCCCGGTCCGTTCCCGCGCGGACTGGCCAGGGCGATGCGCGAGGCGGGCTGCGTGGGGATCAACTTCGGAGTGGACCATGGCGAAGAGGAGATGCTGCGGCGGCTGGGGCGCGACTTCACCCCGGCCGACATCCTGAACGCCGCCCGCTGGTCCAGAGAGGCGGGCCTGGCCGTCATGCTCGACCTGCTGCTGGGCTCGCCAGGGGAGTCGAGGGAAAGCCTCGTGCGCGCGGTGGATCTCATGAAGCAAGCCGAGCCGGACCGGGTCGGCGTTTCCCTGGGTGTGCGGGTCTATCCGGGCACCGAGCTGGCCAGGCAGGTGGCCTCACCGGAGCACGCGGCAGGGCTGGTCGGCGGTGAGGATGCCTCCCAGCCACTCTATTTCCTCGAACCGGCCGTCGCGCCGTTTGCCTTCTCCCTGCTCGACACGCTGGTCGGCGACGACCGGCGCTTTCTGTTCTTTGACCCCTCGCGGCCGGAGCGCAACTACAACTACAACGCGAACCAGCGGCTCGTCGAGGCCATCCGGCAAGGCTACCGCGGCGCCTACTGGGACATTCTCCGCCGGTGCGAGTCAGAAGGGGAATCGCTGCGGGCTGGTGCGGACGAGAGGACTTGAACCTCCACGGAGTTGCCCCCACTAGAACCTGAATCTAGCGCGTCTACCAATTCCGCCACGTCCGCAGCGGCTACTCCCATTGTGTAAAAGCCGCGCCCGGCGTGTCAAATCAGTTGCCGCGGTCGGACGCGCGGGCTCAGGGCAGACGGGTGGTCTGGTGGGCGGCCAGGCGCCAGCGGCCGGCCTCTTTCACCCAGAGGTGGAGCATCATGAGGCGGTTGTCGAACGGCTGGCCTTTGGTGGCGCCGCGCATGCGCACGGTGGCGTGGACCACGGCGGCGTCCCCGTAGACCTCGACCTTGACGCTGTCATGCTCGACTGAGTCGTACTTCTGGGCGCCGGTTTTGAGCTTGGCGAGATACTCGCCCTTGGTTTCTACGACGCCGGAGGAGTGGGCGTAAATGAGGCGGTCGCTGAGCAGGCCGCCGAGGGCGCCGAGGTCGTTCTTGACCACGGCCGCGGCCCAGGACTTCTCGACCTGACGGAGGTCGTCGGCGGGAGCAGCGACAGCGGCGGCGGTCGCCAGGACTAGCGTGCAAACGAGCGAGACAAAGCGCATCGGATGGATCTCCAGTGAGACATCATAGCCTAACCCGTCCTGGCGCGCAGCTCGGCGATGAGATCCTGTACCAGAAGCTCGATCCGGTCGCGGATTTCCCGGTGCCGCTCCAGGCTCAGGCTGATGGGGTCGTCCACCATCCAGCTCCGCACCGGCGCCGGGGCAGGGAAGGGGAATTCCCAGCCGCTCAGGTTGACGATCAGGTCGAACTCCGCGAGCCGGTCCGGCTCGAGGCCCTTGGACTCGGCGCCTTCGAGCGAGATGTTCTTCTCGCGCATCACCTGGATGGTGGGAGCGAAGATCACCCCGCACGGGCTCAGCCCCGCGCTCTCCGGCGCGAGGACGTCGCTGCCGTAGGCACGCGCAAAGCCCTCGGCCATCTGGCTGCGGCAGGAGTTGCCGATGCACACGAATAGCACGCGGTAGCGGCGCATGGTCAGAGACTCTCCACGAACAGGCGGTGGATGCGAGTCTCCGCGGTGAGCTCCGGGTGAAACGTAGCCGCCAGGTGCGGCGGCTCGGCCACCAGCACGGGGTCGCCCTGATAGTAGAGGTAGACCCGCACCCCGGGCCCCACCCGCCGTATGCGCGGCGCGCGGATGAACACTGCCTCGACTTCGCCCGGCCCGGCCTGGCGGACGAATGGCTCCTCCGGCGCCAGGCGCGCCACATGGCTGTCGAGCTGCCGCCCGTAGGAGTTGCGCTCCACCGCGATGTCCATCAGGGCGAGCGCCTCCTGCTCCGGATGGGTGACCTCGCGCGCCAGCAGGATGGCGCCGGCACAGGTGCCGAAGATGGGCCGGTGCCGCCCGAACTCCCCCAATGGGGCCAGCAGCTTCTCGTCGTTGAGCAGCCGGAGCATGGTGGTGCTCTCGCCGCCGGGGATGATGAGCCCGTCCAAACCGTCCAGCTCTGCGGCCGAGCGCACCTCGCAGGCCGCCGCCCCCACGCGCTCGAGCGCCCTGCGATGGGCCTCGAAATCGCCCTGAAGCGCCAGCACGCCAACTCGCTTCATGCTCGTCCCAACAGGCCAGGAGGCCTATTCTACCTACCAGCCTCGCACGGCCAGGCGCTCGGAGTCCGGCATGCTGGCCACGTCCAGCCCGGGCATGCCCAGGCCCAGTTCCTCGCTCGCCTCGAGCAGCTTCGCCGGCTCGTTGTAGTAGGTGGCGGCCTTCACGATGGCCCGCGCGCGCGCCTCCGGATCGTCGCTCTTGAAGATGCCTGAGCCGACAAAGACCGCCTGGGCGCCGAGCTGCATCACCAGCGCGGCGTCGGCCGGCGTGGCGATACCGCCCGCGGAGAAGTTCGGCACCGGCAGCTTGCCGTGGGCGGCCACCCACTCGACCAGCTCGAGGGGCGCCTGCAACTTCTTGGCTTCGGCGACCAGCTCCTCCTTGCCCGCCACCGTCAACTGCTTCATCTCTTTCTGGATGGTGCGCATGTGCCGCACGGCCTCGACGATGTTGCCCGAGCCGGCCTCGCCCTTGGTGCGGATCATGGCTGCGCCCTCGGCGATGCGGCGCAGGGCCTCGCCCAGGTTGCGGGCGCCGCAGACGAAGGGCACGCGGAAGTCGCGCTTGTCCACGTGGTGCTCTTCGTCGGCCGGGGTGAGCACTTCGCTTTCGTCGATGTAGTCCACCGCCAGCGCTTCCAGGATGCGCGCCTCCATGAAGTGGCCGATGCGGCACTTAGCCATCACCGGGATCGAGACCGCCTCCATGATCTCGCGGATCTTGCGGATGGGCGCCATGCGCGCCACCCCGCCTTCCTTGCGGATGTCGGCGGGCACGCGCTCCAGGGCCATCACCGCCGTGGCGCCGGCCTGCTCGGCGATGAGCGCCTGCTCGGCGTTGGTCACGTCCATGATGACGCCGCCCTTCAGCATCTCGGCCAGGCCGATCTTCACGCGCAGCGTGTCGTCGAGATACATCGGAGTCCTCCTTGCTCCTCACACCATGGCGGGAGCAGGCGCGTGCCGATAGGGACTGCGCGCCCGCTCCAGTTCCTCACAGAAGACTTTGCCCAGAAGGGCCAGCCCGGCGCGGATCTTCTCCGGCGCCAGTCCGGCGAAACTCAGTCGCAGACTGCCGCGGTGGTGCCGCGAGACCTCGAAATAGCGCCCCGGCAGGTAGCTGGCGCCCTCGCGCTGCGCCCGCGGCAGCAGCTCGACGGCGTCCAGCGGATCCGGCAGCCGCACCCACAGGTTCATTCCGCCTTCCGGGCGCGTGAAGGCCGTCCCGGCGGGCAGATGCTCCGCGCAGCCTTCGAGCACGGTTTCCAGGCACTCAAGGCCGGCGGCGCGTACGCGCTGCCGGTGCGCCTCGAGCCGGCCCGCCTCCGTGAAGCGCAGCAGCACCGCCTGGGAGAGTTGGTCGCTGTGCAGATCGGTCCACTGCTTCACCTCCGCCAGCCGGCTCACCAGGGTGCGCGGGCCAACGACCCAGCCGACGCGCAGGCCCGGGAACGTGATTTTCGAGAAACTGCGCAGCAGAACGGCGTCGCCGCTCTCGTCCAGCCGTTTCATCAGAGGTACCGGCTCGCCGCGGTAGCGCAGATCGCCGTAGATGTCGTTCTCGACCACCACCGCGCCCGCCGCGCGCGCCAGGCGCAGGATGGCGCGCCGCGCCCCCAGCGGTAATGTGGCGCCAGTCGGGTTCTGGAAATTCGAGGTCGCCACCAGCAGCCTCACCGGATGGGCCCCCAGCAGGCGCTCCAGCTCCGCCAGGTCCATGCCGTCCGGCCCCACCGGCACGGCGAGCAGGCGCGCCCCGGCGCGCAGGAACAGGTTCTTCAGCCCGGGATAGACGGGATCCTCCACCGCCACCCAGTCTCCGGGCCGTATCAGAACGCGCTGGAGGAGATCCAGGGCCTGCTGGCAGCCGCTGGTGACGAGGACGTCGTCACCCGCCTGCGCTAGCCCCGCCCGCCGCGCTTCCTCCAACAAGTACCGCTGGAACGGGGGATAGCCCCCCGGTGAGCCCAGTTGCAGGATGGCGGGCAGGCGCGCGTCGCCAAGCACCTCCTCGCCACTACGGCGGAAATCTTCCAGCGGGAACAGATCCGCCAGGGGCTGGGAGGTCGAGAAGCTGATGACCTGCTCGGAGGGCGGCTGCGGCGGCGCCGGCGACCACCCCGAAGCCGGGAGCAGCTCCTCCCAGTCGAGGCCGGCGGCCGTGCGGGGGGCCTCGGCGGTGACGAAACTGCCGCGGCCGACCTGGCTCAAGATGAGGCCATCGGATTGTAGGAGGTCGAAGGCGGCGGAGACGGTGGCGCGGTTCAGTCCAAGCATACCAGCCAAGCTGCGGGTGGCGGGCAGCCGTTCTCCCCTAGCCAGGCGACCGGCTCGGATGGATCCCTTGATCTGCTCGTGCAGTTGGCGGTAGAGAGGGATCCCGGAGCGGAAGTCCAACTCTGGTTTGGGGAACATACCCTGACCATCCGAACATACCATATTGGACCGTGCTGGGCAACACGCGCCCGGCTTGACCGGATCTGATACAATCACTGGCGGAAAGCCATGAGGGCACTGGCGCTGGTGGTCGCGCTGGCGGTGGCGGCGACGGAGCTGGTGGGGCCCGCGGCTGCGCAAAGGAAGAAGAAGCGCGCCGAAGAGGAGATCACCCAGGTTCTGGAACTCCCCAAGGAGTTGCCGGGCGTGGTAGTGGCCGATAGCCAGAGGTTGGTTTTCCATGTGTCGCCGCTGTCGGCGCGCGGGCTGCTTTCCCAGCAGGTGCGCGATGCGTTGAGGAACCTGCTCCAGCAGGTGCGCGGCGCGGTTATCGTGAGGCTGCGGGGCTTCGTGGCTGGCAGCGGAGACGTTCGCCGGGTGCAGGCCCTGGTCAGCGCAACTTTCACGGACCGCCGCCTGCCGCTGCCGGCCCTGAGTGTGATGCGCGTGGGCGCACTGCCCTGGGATGGGGCGCAAGTCGTGCTCGAAGCGGTGGCGGTGGACAAGAAGCCTGTGAATCCCCACGGCCTGGCGTTCCTGTCCGGGCAGGTGGCGATCTCCGAGCAGCCGCTGGCGCCGCAGATTCCGCTGGTCGAGCAGTCTCTGGCGCGACTCCGTGTGGCGCTGCGTGCGGCGGGCCTAGGGCCGCAAGACGTGCTGATCACCACCTGCTATTTGAGTTCGCTGGATGACGTGACGGCTCTGCGCAGCCGGGTGGCGAAGGAACTCCCGCAGGCGGCGGTCAACCTGGTGCGAGGCCAGCGCGCCTTGGGGCGCAACGCGGTGGAGTGCGAGGCCGTGGCCCGGTTGCGGGAAGCCCCCGGGGAAGCCGTTCGCTTCCTCAACCCGCCGGGGTTGGCGCCGCGGGCGGGCTTTGTGGCCGTGGCGCTGGCTGGCCCCGGGAGG
>CAZIRH010000098.1:0-12667 GCA_964541065.1 uncultured Solibacteraceae bacterium | reverse complement strand
GCACGCCGGGCGTCAGCGCCATGAGCGCGTAGGTCTGCCGTCCGTTCAGCGGGAGCTGCTGGGTCTTGATCGGATCGAAGACCAAACCGCGGTCGGCCGAGGCGGTCTCGATGACCTCCTGCTCGGCCGTGACCACCACGCTCTGGGCCGTCTGCCCGAGCGTCAGCTCCACGGGCAGGTTCACCTTGTCCGCCACGCGGAGCACGATCTTCTCACGCACCACCGTCTGGAATCCCTGGGCGCTCACTTCGACGTTGTACACGCCGGGCTCCAGGTAGGGAATCGTGAAGACGCCCAGCGAGGTGGTCTTCGCGTCCTTGAACGCGTTGGTGCCGATATTGGTGGCCTTGACCGCGGCCCCCGGTATCGCCGCGCCGCTCGGATCGGTCACCAGGCCAGTCAACGTGGCCCGGAAATCCTGTGCCAAGGCACCGGCGGCCAGAACCGCCACCGCGAGAAACCCACGAGTCAGTGCAGTCATGCTGTTCTCTCTCCCTTGAAAAGCGAACCGGGAGTCCCCTTTTGGCTTCCCGGCTGCCATTCAGTATACCTGAGAGTCGGGCCGGAGCGAAACACTGGGCATGCCCTGGACCTGGCACCCCGAAAAGCTTTATACTGCTCAAGAAGTCTCACCCCTCTCGAGATTGGAAGGAGTCCCGGCCATGAGTCGTTCGTGTTGCCTTTTGGCGCTGGCTGTGTTGCTTCTGCTGGCGGCGATGGCCGCCGGCCAGACCTCCACTTCACAGATTTCCGGCGCCGTGTTTGACGCCTCCGGCGCGGTCGTTCCGGCGGCCACGGTCACGCTCGTGAACGAAGCCACGGGTGTGACGCAAAAACAGACCACGACCGAAGCGGGGGTGTTCGCCTTCCCGGCAATCCCCGTGGGCACGTACACGGTCAAGGTCGAGGCCACAGGCTTCAAGTCCTCGGTGCGCACCGGCAACACGGCTCAGGTGAACACGCCGGTGACCATCAACATCACCCTGGAAGTCGGCGCCACCACGGAGAGCGTGATGGTCAGCGCCGCGTCCGAACTACTACAGACCTCGACGGCGACGCTCGGCAACGTCGTCGAGCAGCGCTCCATTGTGACGCTGCCGTTGAACGGGCGTAATCCGCTGAACCTGCTGATGTACGAGCCGGGAGTGGTGCAGCGGTCGGGCAACACGGTAAACGTCAATGGCGCACGCTCCACCGCGGCCAACGTGACCATCGACGGCATCGAGGCCAATGAATCGACCTACTCCAACCCGGTCAACAACATCTTCCGCCTGAATCCCGACAATGTGCAGGAGTTCAAGGTCACCACCTTGAATCCCTCGGCGGAGGAAGGGCGCAACTCGGGCGCGAACGTGTCAATCGCCACGCGGTCGGGAACCAACGGATTCCACGGCACGGTGTTCGAGTTTTTCCGCAACACCGCGCTGAACTCCATGGAGTTCTACGCTTCCGCGCAAGGCGGGAAGAAACCGGTGATCCAGTTGAACCAGTACGGCTTCGAGATCGGCGGCCCCATCAAGAAGAACAAGACGTTCTTCTTCGGCAGTTGGCAGGGCCAAAAGGTGAACTTCGCCGACCCGATCGACAAGGCGTTCGGCGAATCGGTGGATCTGTACACGCCGGCGGCTCTCGCGGGCGTATACCGCTACTGGGTCGCCGACCCGCGCAATCCCCTGGTCATCGGCGGGCAGCGCATCACTCAGAACACCCCGTTGCTGGTGGATCCCCGCACGGGCCAGTACGCGTCGGGGGTCCGGGAGTGCTCTGGGGCCGGCGACGTCAACTGCATTGCGTCCTTCAACGTCTTTGCCGCCGATCCTCTGCGCCGCGGCCTGGATTCCGCCGTCAAGTCCGTGCTGGGCGGATATCCCGCGCCGAACTCTTTCAGCGCGGGCGACGGCCTCAACACCGGCATCTATCAGTGGAACACGCCGTTCCAGATCCGCGGCCCGCAATACCTTCTGCGGGCCGATCACATCCTCAACGACCGGCACAGCGTGTTCGGCCGCTGGCTGGGCGCTAACCAGAAGACCCTTAACGGCGACCCGCTCAACAGCCGTCCCGTGGTGCTGCCGGGCTATCCGCCCCGCGGTGAGGTGTTCCGGCCAGCCACTAACATCGCCATCGGACTCCGCAGCGTGCTCTCGCCGCGCCTGGTCAACGAGCTGACGCTCGGCTTCTCGCGCTGGCAGTTCCTGTTCACCCAAGGCGAAGCCAATCCGCTGTTTCCTAACACGCCGCGCTTCCTCTTCAACAACTCCGACGTGGACTACACTTCCAATCCGCGCACCTACCGGGCAGTTAACACGCCGCAGATCGTCGAGAACATCAGCTACCTGACCGGCCGGCACGTCATGCGCTTCGGCGCCAACTTCCGCTTCTACCAGCACAACGACAAGCGCGGCGACGTGGGCGGGACGAGCCTGACGCCGGCCATCTCGCTTTCCCGCAGCATCCGCACCCCGGCCGGCATCACCTTCCCGGCAGTGGCGTCGGCGACCGCGGCGGGCATCGCCGCGACTGACTTGAACCGCTTGCAGGGGATGGTGAACGACCTGCTGGGCATCCCCGCCGGCCTGACCCAGGTGTTCATGGGGGACCTCAAGAACGACACCTTCCTGCCTTTCCGCTCCGGTGAAAAGGCCGTCACCCTGTGGGTGCAAGGACAGCGGGCCAAGCAGTTCAACTTCTTCGCGCAGGACGAGTGGAAGCTGCGCCGGAACATCACGCTCAGCTTCGGCGTGCGCTGGGAGGTGAACCCTCCACCGTCCGAGGCTGGCGGGCGCGTCTACGTGCCCAACAAATACCCTGATGGCCGCGAAGGTCCGGTGACCTTCGTCCCGGCCGACCGGTGGTTCACCAACTTCAACTGGGGCGCGTTGGCGCCGCGGCTCGGCGTCACTTGGTCTCCGGGAGGCTCTTCGAAAATGGTGATCCGCTCCGGCTATGGCATAGCCTTCGATCCGCTCAACACCTTCCAGGTGACATCAGTGGCGACGGCCGTGCCCGGCCAGACCTTCCGATGCAGCTCCCAGTTCTCGGGTTCGGGCGGCGCGCTGGTGACCACCCCCGGCTGCCAGGCTGTCTCCGACGTCCGCCTCGGGGCGGGCTTCCTCAACGAGATGACGCCGCCGACGGCGAAGCCCTCCAGTTTCCTAACGCCGCCGGCCCAAGTCCAGAGCAACGCGCCCCCGGCGCGCGCGTTTGACCAAGGCCTGAAACTGCCCACAGTTCACATGTGGAACCTCACGGTGCAGCGGGAGCTGCCCGGCGGATACGTGGTGACCCTGGGGTACGTCGGCCGCCGCGGCACCCGGCTATACCGCGCCTGGGACGCCAACCAGATCGATGTGAGACCGCTGCTGCCGTCCTTCCTGGCGATGCAGAAGAACCTGGCGATGGGCGGCGGGTGCCGTCCGGATGGAACCCTGGCCAGCGGCGCGGCCTGTCCGGGGGCCGTCCCGGTGCCGTGGATTCAGACAGGCATCATCACTTCGGCCTTCGCCAACACGGCCACCTCGCAGACGGACCTGACCCAGAACTCGGCCGGCAACTTCGGAAGCCGCCTCGAACAGGCGACGCTTGCCGCGGGCCTGCGCCCGAACCAGCAGTTCGCCCAGATCATGATGATCGACAACGGCGGCGACTCGTACTATCACGCCGGGCAGCTCCTGGTGCGGAAGCGCTTCAGCCAAGCGGGGTTGCTGCTCAGTGGGTCGTACACCCTGGGCAAGTCCATCGACACGCTGTCGCTCGACCCGGTGGCTTCCACCGTGGGTGGGGGCCTGAGCACCACCGGCGCCCGCACGGCGGCCGACGCCCGGAATTACCGTAACGAGCGGGCCCGCTCCGACTACGACCAGCGGCATGTGATCAACCTCACCGGCATCTATGAGCTGCCCTTCGGCAGGGGCAAAAAGTTCCTGGGCAGCCCCAGTCGCGTTCTTGATCTCGTGGCCGGCGGCTGGAGCCTCAACGGCATCTACACCTATCAGTCCGGTGAGCCCTTCACGGTGCGTTCGGGCGTGTTCACGGCGAACTCCACCGCCCAATCCCGCGCCGCCTTGAAGTCCGGGGTCGCTCTCCCGAAGGCACAGTTGCAGGAGAAGGCGGGCGTGATCGGGCCGGTGTTCTTCCCCAACGCCGAGGACTTCACGTTCCCGGCGCCGGGCGAGGTGGGCCTCGGCAGGAACATCTTCCAGGGACCGAGCTACTGGAACCTGGACGCGGGCGCTTCAAAAGGCTTCCAGATCAGCGAGCGAATCCGCCTGGTGTTGCGCGCCGAGATGTTCAACGCCCTGAACCACCCGAACTTCCGCAATCCCCGCGACGCCAGCGTCGGCACCCCGACGATCACCTCGTCGCTGTTCGGGCAGGCCTGCTGCGTGACCTTGTCCACGGCCAGTTCGGCGACCACCAACCAGAACGGCGAGAGCTGGCGCGTCCTCCAGTTCGCTCTCCGGCTGAGCTTCTGAGGCCGCGGAGGTAGCGCAGGGTGTCGTGGCGGCCTGTCACCGGTGGCCCCGGGGAACAGGCGGGTCGCCCGCGGGCTGCGACGAAGTGCTGTAATCTTCGGTAGAGGCCGCCCAGTGGAGAGCTCGGTGCCCGGTTTCATCCGCAGGCTGGTGCGCGCTGGCCTGTCCGTCGGCATCATCGCCGCCCTGGCGCTGGCGAATTTCTGGGTCATTCACGTCAACACCACGACGGTGGCGCTGACGCTGCTGCTAGCCGTGCTCGGAATCGCCACTCGCTGGGGGCTGCTCGAATCCCTGATTGCCTCCCTGGCCGGGATGCTTTGCTTCAACTACTTCTTCCTGCCTCCGGTCGGCAGATGGACCATCGCAGACCCGCAAAACTGGGTGGCGTTGTTCGCCTTTCTGGTCACCGCGGTCGTGGCCAGCCACCTCTCGGCCACCGTTAAGAGGCGCGCCGCAGAGGCCACCGCCCGCCAACGCGAAATGGAACGACTCTACGCCTTGAGCCGCTCCCTGATGCTGATGGACGCGCAATCCCCGTCCGCGAGGCAGATCGCCCATCACATCGCCCAGGTGTTCCAATTCCAGAGTGTCGTGTTGTACGACCGGGCGGCCGAGGAAATACACCGGGCGGGGCCTGTGGACGCGCCCTGGGCGGACGGCCGGCTAAGGGACGCGGCGCTTCAGGGCACTGTGTTTACGGATGTCAAGGAAAACCTCACTGTGCTGCCCATCAGTCTGGGAGGAAAGGTGAGCGGCAGCCTGGCCCTGCCGAGCTCGCCGGCCTCGGAGACCGTCCTGCGCGCGATTGCGCAGCTAGCGGCTATCGTCCTGGAGCGAGCCCGCGCGCAGGAGGCGGCCAGCCGCGCCGAAGCCGTGCGCCAGAGCGAGGAACTGAAGTCCGCCATGCTCGATGCCCTGGCGCACGAGTTCAAAACCCCCCTGACCTCCGTCAAGGCGGCTGTCAGTTCCATCTTGGACGACGGCTCGACGCCACCGGCGCACACAGAGCTTCTGCGAGTCGTGGACGAGGAGACGGACCGGCTCACCTCCATGGTCACCGAAGCCATCCAGGTGGCCCGCATTGAGGCCGGGCAGATCGAGCTCCGCAAGGCTCCTCAATCCATGGCCCATTTGATCCGCCAGTCGCTCGCCAAGCTGGCCCGCACCCTGGAGTCAAGACCTCTCGAAGTGCACGTGAGCGAGGACCTCCCTGCCGTGTCCGCCGACGCAGAGCTCGTCGGCATCGTCACCCGCCAGCTCGTGGACAACGCGGCCAGGTACTCGCCACCCGACTCCCCCATTGCCATTCGGGCGGTGCAGCAGGGGGACTCGGTGGTAGTGGGGGTGGCCGACCGCGGCCCGGGCCTGTCCGAATCGGACCGGAGCCGGGTCTTCGAGAAGTTCTACCGCGGCCGCGCCGCCCGGGAGCGCATTCCGGGCACCGGCATGGGCCTGGCCATCGCCCGCGAGATCATCCAGGCGCACCACGGTGACATCTGGGTGGAAAGCGTGCCGGGGCAAGGCAGCGAATTCCTGTTCTCTCTCCCCATCGCCAGGGAGGACGCCCAGGCATGAGCGCGCGCATTCTGGCGGTCGATGACGAGCCGCAAATCCGGCGCGTGATGAAGGCCACGCTGGCCGCGCAGGGCTACGTCGTCACGGAAGCCCGGCATGGCGAGGAGGCCCTCGAGAAGTTGCATCAGGCCCCGCAGGACCTGGTGCTGCTGGATGTGAACATGCCGGGGGTGGGCGGGCTGGAAACCTGCCGCGCCATCCGCCTGGCCTGGGACGTGGCCATCATCATGCTCACCGTGCGCAACACCGAGAAGGACAAGGTCGAAGCCCTGGACGCCGGCGCCGATGACTACGTGACCAAGCCGTTCAGCACGCCCGAGCTGCTGGCCCGCATTCGCGCCGCGCTGCGCCGGGCGCCTTCGGCGCCCCTTCCCGGCGGCCAGCGCCTGGTTCTGGGAGACGTGGAGATCGACTTCCAGGCCCGCCGCGTGCTGGCCGGCGACCGGCAGGTGCGCCTGACGCCGAAGGAGTTCGATCTGTTGTGGTACCTGGTCACGCACGCCAACCGCGTGGTCGCGCACCGCGAGCTGCTTCAGGCGGTGTGGGGACCGGAGTACGGAGACGAACTCGAATACCTCCGGGTGTTCGTCAACCAGTTGCGCAAGAAGATCGAGCGCGATCCCTCGAACCCCTGCTTTCTGCTGACCGAGCCCTGGGTCGGCTACCGCTTCCAGTTGCCCGAGCGCGGGTGAGCGGATCCGCCGCCGGGTCTTTATGCCTTCCTTATGGCGGCGCGGCTAGTCTGAAGGGGAGATCAGACGATGCTCGATCTAGCGTTAGTGGTCTTGACCATTCTCTTCTTCAGCGTGAGCTGGGCCTACGTGCGCGGGTGTGATCGTCTGTAGAGGAAGACACATGGACTATGTCATTGGCGCAACCCTCTCGGTGATTCTGGGAGCGTACCTGGTATGGGCGCTGCTGGGCCCGGAGCGCTTCTAAGGAGGCGGGGCCATGGTTCCTACGGGAATGTTCCAGATCGCCACGTACTTCCTGGTCGTGCTCGCGCTGACCAAGCCGCTGGGAGCCTATATGGCGAGAGTGTTCGAGGGGCGGCGCACTCTAGCCCATCCCCTCTTGCGCCCCATCGAACGGTTGATTTATTCGGGGTGCGGCGTGCGGGAGGACCGGGAACAACGCTGGACGCAATACGCGGCCTCGATGCTGGCCTTCAGCCTCGTCAGCCTCCTGCTCACGTATCTGATCCTGCGGCTCCAGCGTTTCCTGCCGCTCAATCCGCTGGGCCTCGGAACCGGTCACGCGCCCAAGAGCGCGACACCCGTCACGCCGGATCTGGCCTTCAACACGGCGGCCAGCTTTGCCAGCAACACCAACTGGCAGTCCTACACACCCGAAGCCACGGTCAGCTACTTCTCTCAGATGGTGGCCCTGGCCGCGCAGAACTTCTTCTCCGCGGCCGTGGGAATAGCGGTGGCTGTGGCGGTGGTACGCGGCTTCGCCCGCGAGTCCGCGGAGAGAATCGGCAACTTCTGGGTGGACCTGACGCGGGCGACGGTTTATGTGCTGCTCCCGCTCTCCATCGTGGGAGCCCTTCTGCTGGTCTCGCAGGGCGTGATCCAGAACTTCCAGCCGTACACCACGGTCACCACCCTCGAAGGTGGCACTCAGGTCATCGCCCAGGGGCCGGTCGCCTCCCAGGAAGCCATCAAGATGATCGGCACCAACGGCGGCGGATTCTTCAACGCCAATTCCGCTCACCCCTACGAAAACCCAACCCCGCTTTCCAACTTCCTGGAGATGCTTTTCATATTCCTGATCCCTGCCGGCCTGACCTACACGTTCGGAAGCATGGTCGGCAACGCCCGGCAAGGCTGGCCGTTGTTCGCCGTGATGAGCATTCTGTTCTTGGCCGGGGTCCTGATCACCTACCAGGCCGAGCAATCGGGCAACCCTGCCCTGGCGCAACTGGGCATCGCGCGCGATCCTTCCCTGACGCAGTCCGGCGGGAATATGGAGGGCAAAGAAGTGCGTTTCGGCGTTCCCGCCTCGGCGCTTTTCGCCGTCACTACCACCGCCGCCAGTTGCGGCGCCGTCAATTCCATGCACGACAGCTTCACGCCGCTCGGCGGACTGGTGCCGCTGGTGAACATCGAACTGGGCGAGGTCATCTTCGGGGGCGTGGGCGCCGGACTCTACGGAATGCTGATGTTCGCGATGTTGGCGGTCTTCATCGCCGGCCTGATGGTGGGGCGCACGCCCGAGTACCTGGGCAAGAAGATCGAGCAGAAGGAAGTCAAGATGGTCATGCTGGCGGTGCTGGTGCTGGCCGCGAGCATTCTGCTGTTCGCCGGCCTCGGCGCCGTGATTCAGTTCCCCAGAAATAGTTGGGTCAATCCACCGGGGCCGGCCACCGCGAACCTCTTGAACGGCGGGCCGCACGGGCTCTCCGAGATCCTGTACGCCTATTCCAGCGGCACCGGGAACAACGGCAGTGCCTTCGCCGGCCTGAACGCCAACACCACCTGGTTTAACACCACCATCGGGTTGGCGATGTTGATCGGGCGTTATCTCATGATCATTCCGCTGCTGGCGGCGGCCGGAAGCCTCGCCCGCAAGAGACGGGTGCCCGCCTCGGCCGGAACGCTGCCGACCGACGGAGCGCTTTTCGTCGGCTTGCTGCTGGGGGTCATTCTGATCGTCGGAGCGCTGACCTTTTTCCCGGCGCTCGCGCTGGGACCAGTGGTCGAGCACTTCCTGATGCAGGACCACCAGTTGTTCTCCTGGGTGGTCTTCTCGCTATGGAGTTGAACGAGAACCGTGGTGGCTGAATCTTCCGTTTTTTCGATTCTCCCCGCAAAGCGCCGGCGGGAGCGTCCGCTGTTCGACCCTCCCATCGTGAAGCGCGCGGCGCGGGACTCCTTCCTGAAGCTGAACCCGCTCACCATGCTGAAGAACCCGGTGATGTTCGTGGTCGAGGCGGGTGCCGTGCTGATCACCGGCATGCTGGCGCGGGATGCCATGACAGGCGCCCCCGGTCTCGGCTTCACGTTTCAGATCAGCCTGTGGCTGTGGTTCACGGTGCTGTTCGCCAACTTTGCCGAGGCGATGGCGGAGGGGCGCGGCAAAGCGCAGGCGGATGCCCTCCGGAGAACCAAGACCGAGACGGTAGCCAAGCGTCTGAAGGCGGGCGGGACCGTGGAGACGGTTGCAGCGACCGAACTCCGTCGGGGCGACCTGGTCCTCTGCGAGGCGGGAGACACCATTCCCGGCGACGGCGACGTCATTGAGGGGATTGCCAGCGTCGATGAATCCGCCATCACCGGGGAAAGCGCTCCCGTGATACGGGAATCCGGAGGCGACCGCTGCGCCGTGACCGGCGGGACCAGGGTGCTCTCGGACCGGATCAAGGTGCGCATCACCGCCAACCCCGGAGAGACGTTTCTGGATCGCATGATCGCTCTGGTGGAGGGTGCCCGGCGGCAGAAGACACCCAACGAAATCGCGCTGAATATCGTGATTGCCGGCCTCACGCTGGTGTTTCTGCTGGCGGTGGTCACGTTGGCGCCATTTGCGCAGTACAGCGTGGCAGCGGCTGGGGCCGGCCGGGCGCCGAGCGTCACCGTGCTGATGTCACTGTTGGTCTGTCTGATTCCCACCACGATTGGCGGATTGCTTTCCGCCATCGGCATCGCGGGCATGGATCGCGTCATGCAGCATAACGTGCTGGCGATGAGCGGCAAGGCGGTGGAGGCCGCCGGTGACGTCAATACGCTGCTGCTCGACAAGACCGGGACCATCACCCTGGGCAACCGTCGGGCGGTGGAGTTCATCCCCATGCAGGGCGTCACCGAGGCGGAGCTGGCCGATGCCGCGCAGCTTTCCAGCCTGGCCGACGAGACGCCGGAAGGCCGGTCGATCGTGGTATTGGCCAAGGAGAAACACAGGCTGCGCGGCCGCGAGATGTCGGAACGGGACGCGCGGTTCATCGCCTTCTCCGCTCACACCCGCATGAGTGGCGTGGATCTCGATCACCGCTCGATCCGCAAAGGAGCGACGGAGGCCATCGTGGAGTTCGTCGCAGCGCGGGGCGGCCAGGTTCCTGCCGCCTTGACCAAGGCCTCGGATCGCATTGCCCGCTCCGGAGGCACGCCCCTGGCGGTCGCCGACGGACCGAGGGTGCTGGGCGTGATTCACCTGAAAGACGTGGTGAAAGGCGGCATGCGGGAGCGCTTCGAGCAGCTTCGCGCCATGGGCATTCGCACCATCATGATCACCGGCGACAATCCGCTCACCGCAGCGGCCATCGCGGCGGAGGCGGGCGTCGATGATTTCCTGGCTCAGGCCACGCCGAAAGACAAGATGGACCTCATCAAGCGGGAGCAGGCCGGAGGGCGGCTGGTGGCCATGACCGGGGACGGCACCAATGACGCCCCCGCGCTGGCCCAGGCGGACGTCGGGCTGGCCATGAACACCGGCACCATGGCGGCCAAGGAAGCCGGGAACATGGTGGACCTGGACAGCAACCCCACCAAGCTCATCGAGGTGGTCGCCATCGGCAAGCAGCTTCTGATGACGCGCGGCGCTCTGACCACCTTCTCGATCGCCAACGACGTCGCCAAGTACTTCGCCATCCTTCCCGCCATGTTCACCGCGACCTACCCTGCCATGCAACGGCTGAACATCATGGCCCTGCACAACCCGCACAGCGCCGTGCTGGCGGCGGTGATCTTCAACGCGCTGATCATCGTGGCGTTGATCCCGCTGGCTCTCCGCGGCATCCGGTATCGGCCCATGGGAGCAGGCGCCCTGCTGCATCGCAATCTCATGATCTACGGACTCGGAGGCGTGCTGGCGCCGTTTCCCGGCATCTGGCTGATCGATCGGTTGCTGGGCTTTCTGCATCTGGCGTGAGGAGGACGATATGCTTCGTCAGTTGAAACCAGCGTTGCGCATGACTCTACTCCTGACGGCGCTCACCGGGTTCCTCTACCCGGCACTGGTGACGGCCATCGCCCGCATGGCCTTCCCTAGGCAAGCTGGTGGGAGCCTGATCCAAGCCGGCGGGTCCCTGGTTGGCTCGGAGCTGATCGGACAGCGGTTCACGAGGCCGGAGTACTTCCATGGCCGGCCCTCGGCCGCCGGAGATGGCTACGATGCGGCCAGCTCAGGCGGTTCCAATCTCGGACCGACGAGCCGGAAGCTGGTGGAACGCGTACAGGCGGACTTGGAAAAATTTCGACGCGAGAATCCCGCCTTTGAGGGGCCGGTTCCCGCCGACCTGGTCACGGCTTCGGCGAGCGGACTGGACCCGCACATCAGTCCCGCCTCGGCTTACGCGCAGGTGGCGCGGGTGGCGAAGGCGCGGGGTGTCCCGGAGCAAAGCATTCAGCGACTGGTGGCGGCACACCTCGAGGATCGCCAATGGGGCCTGCTGGGCGAGCCGCGGGTCAACGTGCTGAGACTGAATCTGGCCCTGGACCGGGAATTCCCCCACCGCCCGTAGTTCGGGTCACTGCCAGGGAGGTCAATCGTGCGAATGAATTGTTTGAATGGGGGCTTGCTTGTCGCTTTACTTCTCATGCTCTCGCGGGTTGCAGTTCCCGGTGAACCCGAGCGACCGCCTACTCCGCGGGAACAAGAACTCCTGGAGCGCATCGAGACTGTGGAGCGGAGGCTGGCGACCTTGGAAGGGCGACTCGGAATCGCTTCGGCGCAGGCGCCGGAGGTCGCTCTTCGGCCGGGCGCAGACTCGGCGGCTTGGCGACCCGAGCAGCCAGCCGCGGCTCTGGGTGCCGCTCTACCGGGATGGCTCCGCGGGACAACTGTGAATCTGACGCTCGATGGATACTACTCGCACAATTTCAACCGCCCGGCCGGCGGCGTCAACCTGCTCCGGGCCTACGACGTCTTGAGCAACAGTTTCAGCCTCAATCAGGCGGCGATCATCATCGAGCAGGCGCCCGATGCCCGCGCCGGGCGGCGATTCGGCGTGCGCCTGGATCTTCAATATGGACAGGCCACCGAGACCCTGCAAGGCAACGCCGCCAATGAGCCACGTCCGCAGGTCTACCGTCCGGTTTTTCAGGCCTACGGCACTTACATCCTGCCGGTGGGGAGCGGCCTTACGGTGGATTTCGGGAAATGGGCCAGCGCTCTCGGAATCGAAAGCAACTACACCAAAGACCAGCTCCATTACTCGCGTTCGTACTGCTTCAATTTTCTCCCGTCCTACCACTTCGGAACCCGCGCGAGCTACAACGTGAGCAGCCGGGTCAACTTGAGCTATTGGCTGGTCAACGGTGTCCAGCAGAGCGAAGACTTCAACAGCTTCAAGTCGCAAGCGCTCCTAGTGACTTTGCGGCCGGCCAAGGGCCTGTCCTGGAACCTGAACTACTACACCGGTATCGAAGAGCACGATGCGGCCCCCGCCGGTGACCCCCGCGTCCCGGAACTGCCGGCCCAGCCGGGACTCTCGACGACCGTGCTGCGCTACCCTGGCCGGAGGCTGCACATCTTCGATAGCTACGCCGCCTGGAATCCCACTGCCAGGACAACTGTCGCTGGCGAGGCCGACTATGTGACCCGCCAGGGAGAGGGCGGGTCGCGCGTCGGTGGCGGCGCCCTGTATGGCCGATACCAATTCTCGGAGAAGTTCG
>CAZIRH010000097.1:0-12680 GCA_964541065.1 uncultured Solibacteraceae bacterium | reverse complement strand
GTCCAAAACATCCTCACCTCAAGATGTTTCGGCGACTTTATCCACGGGCTGTTAGGCTGCTCGCGGTCTCCTTCGAAAGCCGTTACCGGCGTATTGACTACCCCGTTGTCCGTGCTGAAACGGGCGTACAGATTGTTGTTGTCGTTGAAGCGATGGTCGAGGCGCAGCGACACGGAATCCTCCCTCCAGCTATTGCTGCGGTCCGCCAGATAGCGGTCAATGTCGGCATCCGAGGTGCGTTCGTTACCGGCTGGATAGGCGGCCAGGATAGGCTGGATCCCGGGATTCGTTGCCCGGGCGCGAAACGCCGCGCTGGGCACGTCCGCGCGCATGGTCTGGGAGAGCCGCTGCCGCAAGCCTTCGTAGTTCGCGTAGAAAAAGGTCCGGTTCTTTATGATCGGTCCGCCCACGTTCCCGCCGAACTGGTTGAGCCGGAAGGGCTGCTTGGAGGTATCGAAGGGGTTGCGGGCGTCGAGCTTGTCGTTCCGAACGAACTCGAAGAGGCCGCCGTGAAATTCGTTCGTGCCCCCCTTCGAGACCAGGTTGATCTGCGCGCCGCCGCCAGAGCCGGTTTCGGCCGAGTACAGGGTGGCGTTCACCCGGAATTCGGCGATGCTGTCCGTGCTGACCACCAGGCGCAGGTCCGCTTCCATGGTCTGGTCCTTCACGCCGCTGGCGTCGATGCCGTCATACATGAAGTTGTTGTCGTCGTTCGAACGGCCCGAGAACCGGATGCTCCCCATGTCGCCCGCTCCGGTATTGACGGCGCCGGGCGCCAAGAGCATCAGGCTGGCCCAGGAGCGGCCGTTGAGCGGGATCTCCCGCACCTGCTGGGACCCGATCACGCTGCCGATGGCGGCCGACTCGCGCTCCAGCGCCACAACTTGGCCCTCGACGGTGATAGCGGCGGCTCCGCCGGCGACTTCCAAGGATACGTCCAAGGTGCGGTTGTCTCCCACACCCAGGCGCACGTCCTTGATGGACACGTTATTGAAGCCTTGCGCCGAAACGAGCACCGTGTAATTGCCGATGGGCAGACCGGCGAAGACGTAGTTTCCCGAGGCGCCGGACTGCATCTCGCGGCGCAGCCCGGTGTCGGGCGCGGTGACCACTACCTTGGCGTTAGGCACCACCGCGCCGCTAGGGTCGGTGACCGTGCCGACCAGCGTGGCCCGGTCCACCTGCGCGAACCCGGCCACCGCAAAAACGACGACCATCAGAACCAGCAGACACTGTCGCATACAACGCTCCTTGACGCGCCCGAAGGCGCATGGTTTGAACTTCTTTTGGAGGCCGCCCGCACTTTGCGGCGGGCATCCGCACGTCCAGCGCCTCAGCCTCTTAGCGAGAAACCGAGTTGCCCCTTTGTGTTCCGAAGCCTGCAAACGTTTGCGACTCCTCATAGAGTATATGCTGCCCCGGGAATCTTGTCAACTGGTTTCGCACCACGGCCGTACAAACTGAATCAGGGCGGGCGCATCTGATTGATTCAGAAGGACATTGCCGCCCATTGTCGTCAGGACCGGGTCTTGCTGACGGGTGGAAGCGTTGTGGGGAGGGGCTGGATGGGACCACCTCGCGGTTGGCTCGGTGACAGTCCATGGGCGTGTCCTGCGCACCGTCTGGAAGACGCCACACGACGCTTGAAACGGCGCACTGAGTCGAGGGCAAGGCGGCGGAGGGGTTGACAAAGGGGTGGATTTAGTCTATGCTGAACACGTTTGCACGCCGTATCGATCAAGGACATAGCGCGCGCCGCTAACGTTTCCTACTCCACGGTTTCGCGTGCGCTCAGCCACAGCCCTTTGGTGAAGGCCGAGACTGGCGCTTTGATTCGCAGAATCGCTGAGGAGCAAGGGTATACGGTCAGCGCCGTGGCGCGGAGCTTGGTTACCCAGCGAACGAACACCATCGGCGTGGTGGTGACCAGCATCGCCAACCCGTTCGTCGGTGAGGTGGTCAGCGGCATCGAAGAGTTCGCGCTGGCCCACGGCTATTCAATCTTGCTGGCCACCTGTCATGCCGATCCCGCCCGCGAACTTCGAGCCGTACAGTCGTTCCACGAACGCCGCGTGGACGGGATTCTGGTGAACTCATCGCGTGTGGGCGCGCTGTACCTGCCGCTGCTGGCGGATATGAAGGTGCCGATAGTGCTGATCAACAATCAGTACCCGGGCGACTTCGTTTTCTCGGTGACTATCGACAACCTCAACAGCGGCCGGAAAGCCACGCGACACCTGGTGGAACTGGGCCACAAACGCATCGGCTACGTCGGGAACCAGTTCGGGCTCCAGGCAGACACCGAGCGCTTCACCGGGTACCGGCAGACCCTGGAGGAAGCGGACATCGGCTTCCAGCCGGAACTGGTCACGCACGGCGATGGCGGGCCCGAAGGCGGGATGCGGGCCATGGAAAGGCTGCTGGCCTTGCCCGAACGGCCGACGGCGGTCTTCTGTTACAACGACATGTCGGCGCTGGGCGCCCTGCGCACGGCACGCGAACATGGTCTGAAGGTGCCGGGGGACCTGTCGGTCGTAGGGCTCGACGACCTGTTCCTGGCGTGCTACACCGATCCGCCGCTGACGACGGTTCAGCAGCCGACGCACCAGATGGGATGCCTGGCCGCCCAGATCCTGCTGGATCTGCTCTCGGGCGGCAAGCCCGAGAGCCGCATAACGCTGGATGGCAAGCTCATCGTCCGGCAGTCAACCGCGCCGCCCAAACAAGAGAGCGCACGATGAATGAACCGCTGCTCCGGCTGGAGCACATCTCGAAGGCGTTCAGCGGCGTGCCGGCGCTCGAAGAGGTCAGCTTCGAAGTACTGCCCGGCGAAGTGCACGCGCTGGTGGGTGAAAACGGCGCCGGGAAGTCCACGCTCATGAACATTGCCAGCGGCGTCCTGCCCGCCGACGCCGGGCGGGCCTACTGGGAGGGAGAGCCGGTGGCGTTGCGCAGCCCCCGGCAGGCGCAGGAACTGGGCATCAGCTTCGTGCACCAGGAACTGGCTCTGGTCCCGGCGTTGAGCGCCGGGGAGAACATCTTCCTGGGCCGGCACCCGGCCCGCCGGGCCGGGTTGGAATGGGTGCAATGGGGCGAGATTCACGAGCGGGCCAGGGCGCTGCTCAACGACCTCGGGCACGCCATCGACTCGCGCCGCCCGGTGGCCGAGCTTAGCATTGGAGAACAGCAACTGGTGGAGATCGGACGGGCGCTGTCGCTGCGCGCCCGTCTGGTCATCATGGACGAACCGACGGCGCCGCTGGCCGAGCAGGAGACGGCCCGCCTGTTCGAGGTCATCAGCCGCTTGAAGCAGCGGGGTGTGAGCGTCATCTACATCACCCACCGGCTGAAGGAGGTCTACCAGGGGCCGGACCGTGTGACGGTGCTGCGCGACGGGCGCCGTGTGGCCACCGCACCGGTGGCCGAAATGCCGCTGGAGGAGCTGGTGCGTCACATGGTGGGCCGCCCGGTGAAGGACCAGTTTCCAGCGCTGCAATCGAGCGCCCAGCCGGGCGAGGCGCTGCGCGTGGAAGGGTTGTCGGCGCGGGGCCGCCTCCACGACATCAGCTTTCAGGTTCGCCGCGGCGAGATCGTGGGCCTGGCGGGCCTGGCGGGCGCCGGCCGGACCGAGTTGCTCGAGGCGCTCTTCGGCGCCGCCGGGCGCGACGCCGGCCGCGTCTTCATCGCGGGGCGGCAGGTGAACATCCGCACGCCGGCCGACGCCATACGCCACGGCCTGGCCCTGGTCCCGGATGACCGCAAAGCCAAGGGGCTGATCCCGGGGGCGTCGGTGCGGTGGAACATGGTGCTGGCTTCGGAGCGGCAGCTTTGCATCCACGCGGACCGCGAAGGGGAGAAGACCGGCCGGATGGTGCGCGAACTGCGCGTGCGCACGCCCGGCCCGGACGAGCCCGTGGCGCAGTTGAGTGGCGGCAACCAGCAGAAGGTGGTGCTGGCGCGCTGGCTGCTGGCGGAGGCGACGATCTTCCTGCTGGACGAGCCCACGCGCGGCATCGACGTGGGGGCCAAGGCCGAGATCTACGAGATCATCCGGCGGCTGGCCTCCCGCGGCGCGGCCATTGTGCTGGCGTCGTCGGAGATCGAGGAGATCCTGCGCCTGGCGGACCGTGTCCTGGTGATGCACCGCGGGCGCATCGCGGGCGAGCTGGCGCGCGCGGAGGCCAGCGAGGAGCGCATCATGCGCCTGGCCACGGGAGGCGGCAACGCATGACGGCGGCGCAGACACCTTTGTGGGGGCGGGCCGCTTCGGAAGCGCTGCGGCGCTTTGGATCGCTCGCCGCGCTGGTGCTGATGGGGCTCGCGCTCAGCCTGCTCTCCGAGCATTTCCTGACGTTCGACAACCTGCTGAACGTCTTTCGCCAGTCGGCGGTTAACACGCTGCTGGCGCTGGGCCAACTGCTGGTGATCATCACGGCCGGCATCGACCTCTCGGTTGGATCGATCCTGGGCTTGTGCTGCGTGCTCGCGGCGCTGGCGCTGAAAGCGGGCGCGCCCGCGTGGCTGGCCATTCTGGCGGCGCTGGCCGCGGGCGCGGGTCTGGGGACGGTCAACGGCCTGCTGTTCACGAAGCTGCGGCTGCCGCATCCGTTCATCCCCACCCTCGGCATGATGAACGTGGCGCGCGGACTGGCCCTGGTGATTTCGGGCGGCTTCCCGATCTCGGAACTGCCCGGCGGGTTCCGCTGGTGGGGCGCGGGCGCGGTGGCCCGGATCCCGGCGCCGGTCATCGTGGTGGTGTGCTTCTGCGTGCTGTTCCACGTGTTCCTCACGCGCACCACGCTGGGGCGGGACATCTACGCCATCGGCGGGAACCGGCAGGCGGCGCTGCTTTCCGGCATCCCGGTGGACCGGCGGCTGACCATGGTGTACGCCCTCAGCGGAGTCACGTCCGGGGCGGGCGCGATCGTGCTGGCCGGGCGCATGAATTCGGGCTTCCCGCTGGCCGGCGCGGGGACGGAACTGGATTCCATTGCTGCCGTTATCATCGGCGGCGCCAGCTTCTTCGGCGGCGTGGGGACGGTGCTGGGCACGCTGGTGGGCGCGTTGATCATGGGCGTGTTGAGGAACGGCCTGAACCTGATGAACGTCTCGGCGTACTGGCAGACGGTGGTGATCGGCGCGGTGATCGTGGTGGCGGTGTGGGTGGACGTGGTGCGGCAGCGCGCCGCCGAGAGAAGCCGCGCCGCGGGGAGGTAGGGCATGGACTTCGGACTGTCTGACCGCCTGCGGATTCCGAGCGGAGCGGCGCTGTTTGCGCTGGGAGCGATGCTGTGCGCCGGCGCCGTCCAGGCCCAAGGTCCCATCCGGCTGATTGCCCACCGCGGCGGCGTCGTGGACGCGCACCGGCCCGAGAACTCCCTAGCGGCGTTGCGGGAGGCGGTGCGGCGCGGCTACTGGATGGTGGAGGTGGATATCCAGGAGAGCAAGGACGGCCGGCTGGTGGTCCAGCACGACGATTTCTGGAAATCGTATGGCGACCGGCGCAGCCCCGGGGAGATGACGTGGGAAGAGATCCGGAAGCTGCGCGCCAAGGAAGACAACTCACGCCCGCTCGAGTTTCAGGAGTACGCCCGGCTGTGCCGGAACCGCATCCAGGTGATGATCGACACCAAGGAGCCGAGCCATCCACCGCGCTTCTACGCGGCCATGGAGGAGGCGCTCCGGGCGAACGGCCTGCTGACTGGGGCTTACTTCATCGGAACGGCGGAGGCGCGGGCATACTTCAAAGGCAAGGCCCGCATCAGCGTGGATCGCGGCGCGCTCGAACGGGCCATCCGTGCCGGAGAAGACACCGCGCGCCTCTACTTCCTTTTCGAACATGGCCGGACCCTGGATGAGAAGGGCCTCAAACTGGCCGCGCGCGCAGGCGTTCCGGCGGTCGCCTCGATCAATGACTTCCACTACGCCGGCCTGGACCACATGCAGGCGGCCCACGCCGACATTGTGCGCCTGCGCGGCCTGGGGCTCGCCTATTTCCAGATCGACTCTTTCTACGACGGCTGGCTGAGGCCTGCTGTGGGCGAGGCTCCTGATGAGTGACTTGCTCCGGTGGTCATGGGCGGCTGTCCTGGCGGCCGCGATGCTGCTGGCGGGCGCCTGCTCGCGGTTCGGGGAGGCGAGGAAGCTGGAGATCGTCCTGGTGACCAAGGCGCTCGACAGCGAGTGGTGGCAGCGCGTCAAGTCCGGCGCGGAAGCCGCGGCGCGCGCGGAGCCCGAGATCCGGCTGGCGGTCCTGGCGCCGGAGCGGGAGATCAACATCGACCAGCAGGTGGCCATCCTCGAGGACCAGATCCAGAAGAAGGTCTCGGCGCTGGCCGTGGCGCCGGCCGGGGTTTCGGAGGTCCTGCCCGTGCTGGACAGGGCCAGGGCGGCGGGCATCCCGGTGCTGATAGTGGACACGGACGTGCCGTGGCCGCCGAAGCTCAGCTTCATCGGGATCGACAACCGGCTGGGCGGGCGGCTGGCCGGGGAGCACATTGTGCGCGCCATCGGCGGGAAGGGTAAGGTCGCGGTGATCCGCGGCGTACTGGGCGTGGCCACGCACGAGGACCGGCTGGTGGGCTTCCGCGAGGCGATCGCCCCAGCGCCGGGGGTGAACTGCGTGGCGGTACAACCGGCCAACAGCGAGCGGGCGCTGGGCATGGGGGTCATGGAGAACCTGCTCACCTCGCACCGCGATCTGCGCGCCGTGTTCGCCACCAACGATCAGATGGCGCTGGGGGCCATGGAGGCCATCGCCGCGCGCCACCTGACCGGCAAGGTTGTGCTGGTGGGTTTCGACGCCACGCGCGAGGCGGTGCGCGCCGTCGAAGCCGGGCAGTTGAGCGCCACCGTGGCGGGGTACCCGGAGCGGATGGGCCGGCGCGCCGTCGAGGAGGCGATCAAGGCGGCCAGGAGGCAGCCGATCGAGAAACGCGTGGATATCGGCACGGCGCTGGTCACGCGGGAGAATGCCAACGAGTTCCTGCGCTGAAGCAGGGAGGAGTCGTATCTCGGCAGTGAGGTAAGTTGAGTAAGGAGATTTCAAGAATGAAAACGGTAGTTTTGTCGGCGGAGTGGTCCCCCAAACCGGGCTTCCGGCTGGGACCCAAGGACATTGACAGGAAGCTGACCTATCTGGGCAGCAACGTCTGGCGCCACCCCAAGCTCTCGATCGTCGAGAAGGACATTCCGCAGCTCGGTCCGACCGAGTGCCTCATCGAGGTGAAGGCCTGCGGGATCTGCGGCAGCGATGTTCACATGGCTCAGGCGGACAGCGACGGGTACACCTGGTATCCCGGCCTCACGGCGTTCCCCGTGGTGCTGGGCCACGAGATGGCGGGCGTGGTGGTCAAGGCTGGGGAGCGGGCTTTCAACAAGCGCACTGGGCGGCGGTACCAGGCCGGAGAGCCGGTCTGCACCGAGGAGATGTTCTGGTGCTCCTATTGCCGGCCCTGCGCCGAAGGGAATCCCAACCAGTGCGAGCAGTTGCAGGAACTGGGCTTCAGCGTGGACGGCGGCTTCGAAAGTCATGTGGCCGTCGATGCCAGGTATCTCTGGAGTCTGGTCGAGCTCCAGGACAGATACCAGGGCGTTGACTTGTTCCTGGCCGGCAGTTTGGTGGAGCCAACCTCGGTGGCCTACAACGCCGTGATCGAGTGCGCCGGCGGCATCCGGCCCGGCGACCACGCCGTCATCTGCGGGGGCGGGCCCATCGGCCTGGCCGCGGTGGCCATCATGAAGCGTGCCGGAGCTGCCAAGGTCATCCTGGTCGAGCCCGCCGAGAGCCGCGCCCAACTGGGCCGGCGGCTGGGCGCCGACCTGGTCATCGACCCCACCAAGGAGGATCCGCCCCAGCGCATTCTGGATTTCACCGGCGGGCTGGGGGCGGCGCTCTACCTGGAGGCCACCGGCCTTCCCGACAAGATCCTGCCCGCCATCGAGGCCGCCATCTGGGACGGCAAGTTCATCGGCGCGAAGGTGGCCCTGGTGGCCCGTGCCGACATGCGGGCGCCGCTGAACTGCGAGGTCTTCGAAGTCAAGAAGGCCAAGATCGCGGGCGCGCAGGGGCACTCCGGCTACGGCACCTTCCCCAGGGTCATCAGTTGCATGGCTTCCGGTATGGACATGAGGCCGCTGATCACGAAGAGAGTCGGCCTGGACGAGGTGCCGGATCACATCCGGCTGCTCCAGACCGACAAGACCAACTGCAAGATCACGTGTGTGATGTGACGCCGAGAGGAAGGAGCAGTCATGAGTGAGACTTGGCTATCGACCAACCAGCCCGATCTGTATTTCGAGAACTCGGCCGTGGGCCGCATGAAGAAGGAAATCTGGGAGGCGGACGAGGCGAAGCTGGACGCCATCCTGGCCGAATACGGCGTGCCTGCGCCGGGCGGGTGCGAATGGGCTCAGCCCGGCAGCTACATTCAGACCACCATCCGCCACGAGCTCGAACAGCAGCGGAAGAAGAATGACGTGGTCATCATTCCCGTGGGCTCGACGGAGCTGCACGGCGATCACACGATTTCGGCCATGGACACGCTGTTCGTCAGCCACATCGCGGAGGCGGTCCGGCGCTACACCGCCCGGCGGGGCGCCCCCGTGGCCCTGGCGCTGCCGCCGCTGATGTACGGCTGCCACCCGGCCCACCACCTGGGCATGCCCGGCACGACCATCGTGCGCGAGGACGTGGCCCGGGAGCTGCTCATCGACGTGATGCTCGGGTTGTGGAATGACGGCTTTCGCAAGCAGATCATCCTCAACAACCACGGGCAACTCTGGGTGCTGGAGGCGGCCCTCCAGCAGTTTACGAAGCGCTACCAGTTGCCAGGAATCTATCGGGTGATCGACTGGCACCGGGCCACGCGGGAGATGTGGAGGACCCGGGACCGCGGCGGCGACTGGGAGACCAACTTCATTCACGCCGATGAGGCCGAGACCTCGGTCGGCCTGCTGCTGTTCCCCGAGATGGTCAATATGAAGTATGCGGTGGAGACCGAGCCGAAGCCGCTGCTTCCCGGCGGGCACATGGACACGGCGGTGGACGCCTTCAACCGGCCCAGTCGCTGGTCGGAGTCCGAGGGGCATGCGGCCTTCGAGATCGCCGGCACTCCGGAAGGCGTGGTGGGAAAGCCGACTTTGGGCGAGGCGCGCAAGGCCAAGCGACCCGTGGCCGCCATCCTGCGATACTTGACTCTGTTGTGCGACGAGTACCTGGAGGCGTTCCCTCCGGGCAAGGTGCCTGCCACGGAAATGGTGAGCCTCCGCGACCCTGCGTTCCTGGAACCGTATCTGAGGGAACCCCTGAGCGAGGGCTGGAAGTCGGTGTACGGCCTGCCGCCGATCGCCTCCTGAAGAGGATGCGTGGCGCACGCTTGAGCGTGCCGCTGCGGGCTTCAGCCCGCAGCCGAACGGCGAACTGAAGTTCGCCGCTGCACGCTGAAGCGTGCGCCACGGTGAAGGGCGCGTCATGCTGAAGATCGCCATCACGGGCACGCCCAGCCCCGCGCGCGGGGCGCCGATCTTGCTGCGGGGCGAGGTCGGCGCCCTGTTCCGGCAAGCTGCCGAGTTTGGCTGCCAGGGCGTTGAACTCCATCTCCGCCGAGCGGAGGACGTCGACGCCGGGGCGGTGAGACGGCTCATCGCCGACTATGGATTGGCAGTCCCCACGCTGGGCACCGGCATGGCCGCCACCGAGGACGGGCTGACCTTCTCCGATCCCCGCGCGGAGGTTCGCGCGCAAGCGGTCGAGAGACTGCGGGGTCACATGGAGCTCGCTGCCGAGCTCGGCTCGGCCGTGACCATCGGGAGCATCAGCGGCAAGCTCGGGAAGTGCGAAGGCGAGGAGCGCCGAAGCCGGAGATCGCGAGCGCTGGAGTGCCTGGCGGAAACGTGCGGCCTGGCCGGGCGCGCTGGCGTGACCGTGCTGCTGGAGCCGCTGAACCGCTACGAGTGCGACTATATCAATACGCTGGCAGACGGTATGCAGGTGGCGGCCGAGATCGGCGCGCCCAATCTCATGCTGCTGGCGGATACGTTTCACATGAACATCGAAGAGACGGACCTGGCGGCCAGCCTCAGAGCGGCCGGAGCCCGCGTCGGGCACGTGCATCTGGCCGACACCAACCGTCAGGCCCCCGGGCACGGCCACCTGGACGTGGCGGGCGTCCTCGCGGCGCTGGCCCAGATCGGCTACCGGGGCTATCTCTCGTTCGAGGTCTTTCCGCTCCCGGACCCCTGCCGGGCCATCCGGGACGGCATCCGTGCCGTCCACGCCGCGCTAGGCGAAGTTGACAGAAAGGAACCGAAACCATGACCCATGGAAGACTCCGCTTCGGTGTCTTGGGAGCGGGCCGCATTGGCAAGATCCATCTCGAGAACCTGGCGACTAGAATCCCGGGGACGGAGGTGGCCGCCCTGGCCGATGTACTCCCGGACGAACTGCACACCGTGGCGGCGAAGCACGGTGTCCCGCTGAGGTTTTCGGACTACCGGCGAGTGCTGGAACTGGCGGACGTGGACGCGGTCGTTATCTGCACGCCTACCAACACGCACTACGAGATGATTCTGGACGCCGCGGCCGCGGGCAAGCACATCTTCTGCGAGAAGCCCGTCGATCTGGCCATCGACAAGATCGCAGCGATAAACGCGAGCGTGGCGAAGTGCGGGGTACAACTGATGGTCGGCTTCAACCGGCGATTTGACCCCAATTTTCTGAAGGTGCGCGAGATGGTGAAGTCGGGGAAGGTCGGAGTGCCTCACCTTCTTCGGATCACCAGTCGCGATCCAGCGCCGCCCCCCGAGAACTACATCCGGGCGTCGGGAGGACTGTTCCTGGACATGACCATCCACGACTTCGACATGGCCCGCTATCTGATGGGCAGCGAGGTCGGTGAAGTGTACGCGCGCGCGAACGTGCTGGTGGATCCGGTCTTCGAGCGAGCCGGCGATTGGGACACGGCCGTGGTAACGCTGGCCTTCTCGAGCGGCGCTCTGGGGACCATCGACAACAGCCGGAAGGCCGTCTACGGGTATGATCAGCGGGTCGAAGTGTTTGGCTCGGAAGGCATGGTCACGGTCCGGAACAACACCCCGGATAACCATGTGTATCTTGACCGGGCAGGGACGCACTCGTCCTTGCCGCTGAACTTCTTCATGGAGCGGTACACGGAGTCGTATCTGCGGGAGATGCAGGCTTTCGTGGAGTCGGTCCAAAGCGACAGGCCGGTGCCGGTGACCGGGGAGGATGGCCTCATGGCCGCCGTGATGGGGCTGGCGGCCGCGCGATCGGTCCGGGAAAACCGGCCCGTCAAGCTGAGTGAGATCCACTGAGGGAGGGAGCGGCATGAAAGCGCGGTTGAACGTCGGGGTCATCGGTTTGGGGCGTCTGGGCCGTGTGTACGCGGCGGACCTGGCCCAGCGCGTCCCGCATGCGCGGCTGGCGGCGGTGGCGGACCGGCAGGCGGATCTGGCCGAGTCCTTCGCCAGGGACTACGGTGTTCCCAAGTGGTACGGGGCCCACCAAGACCTGCTGCACGACAAGGCCATCGATGCCGTGGCCGTCATCACTTCCACCAGCACGCACAGAGAAGTGGTCATTGACGCCGCCGGGGCAGGGAAGGCGGTCTTCTGCGAAAAGCCGATCGCGCTCTCCCTCGAGGAAGCCCAGCAGATGCTGGAGGCGGTCGCCTCCACCGGCGTGTTTTTCCAGATGGGGTTTCAACGGCGTTTTGACGCCGGCTACGTGGCGGCAAAGGAGAAGATCGAGGCGGGCGCCATCGGCACTCCGGTGCTGCTGATATCGACGTCGCGGGATCCCTATCGTCCGCCGGTCGAGTTCTGTGACCCGAAGGTCAGCGGCGGCCTGATCGCCGACATGGGGATTCACGACTTCGATGTGGCGCGCATGTTCATGGGCGAGGTGCGGAGCGTCTATGCCGTGGGCGGCGCCCTGGCGTATCCTGAACTCAAATCGGTGGGCGACATAGACAACGCGATCATCAACATGGTTTTCGAGAATGGCACGCTGGGCGTGGTGGAGTTGAGCCGCAACGCCGTCTTCGGCTACGACATCCGCGCCGAGATCTGGGGCACCAAGGGCTCGGTGCAAATCGGCTACTTCCGCGAGACGCCCATTCTGGTCATGACCGGGGAGGGGATCACGCACGACGTAGTGCCGCACTTCATGCAGCGGTTCGAGAGGGCCTACCTGGCCCAGATCCAGGACTTCGTGGATAACGTGCTGGGTGACCGGCCCCCGCGCGTTACGGGGGCGGACGCGGTCGCCGCGCTGCGCATCAGCCTGGCCGCCACCAGGTCGTGCCGGGAGAACCGGCCAGTGGAAGTCCGCGAGACCTAGGAACGACTCATGAAGAGCCTCTGGCGGTGCTTCGCCACGGGAGAAGACAAGCCTCTCCTCGGTGACCGCAAAGAAATCGACCGCTTGTACCGGTGGAACCGGTTCTCGGTCATGACCTCGATCACCCTGGGCTACGGCATCGCTTACACATGCCGGCTGGGTTTGTCGGCAGTCAAGAAACCGGTGATCGACGCCGGCATCTTCTCGGCGAATGACCTGGGCGTGATCGGCTCCGCGATCTTCTACGCTTACGCCTTTGGCAAGTTGATCAACGGCTTCCTGGCGGACCATGCCAACCTGAAGACGTTCTGGCCCTTCG
>CAZIRH010000096.1:0-12701 GCA_964541065.1 uncultured Solibacteraceae bacterium | reverse complement strand
GTATAAAACTCGTTTTTGCTGGTAGTAGTATTGTATTTCTGAAGCGTGGCGTTCGTTGCGCGAGCGTAGCTCAGGGGCTCGGCGTCGACGCCGACGTTGCTGGACTGCGGGCGGAAGCCGGTGAGGGCGCGGAAGCGTTGCGCGGCGAGAGTGGCTTGCAGGTGGGTGTCGAGCCAGGCGTCGCGCTTCCACATGGCGAGCTGAGACACCGAGCCATCAAACAACTGACCCACTGCTAATCCGATTTTGAAAGTGGTCGCCGTGGTCAGCGTGAGTTGCCTGGCAGAGATGTCGACAGCCGCGCCGCTCGCCGCTCCGTTGACGTAAATCTGCCCGGAGCCGCTGCGATCTATGATGAACATGATGTGGTAATACGTGTCATGGGTCAGGGCGGCAGACGCGATTACGGTCCCCCCAGAGGCGTCCCCGACCAGAAACCTAATCTGATCTGATGCCTCGTAGGCCATGTAGCCAAGCGTGCCCCCCGTGCATTTCCCGAACATCTGTTTTGCGTTCGCCGTGCTCCACTTGACCACGGCCTCGATAACCAGGTCCTCCGTGGTTACATCCGCGAACGCATTACCAGCGGCGGCGTGGTACTTCGCGCCGGGGTACTTCACCGCCGCGTCCGTCCCCAGCAGCGGGGTGCCTTGAGCGTAGCTCGGGCTGGCACCGGAGCCAGCCTCGGTCAGCAGGCCGGCAGCGCCGCCAACCTCGGCAGGCCACGTCGTCCCGCTCGCATCCTCGCCTTTGTACCAGAACGTGGGCTGAACGGTGACGCCGTTGATGGTCAGGCCGCGGTCGAGGTTGCTGACGCCGCTCAGGACCTCGGTGGTGTCGATGCCGCGCCAGATGGGAACGTCCTCCAGGGAACCAGGGTATGGGTTTCCCACGTCGTCCACGAAGGGGTTGCCGGCGCCGTCGCGGAGGTTCGCCTCCTGGATGCGGCCCGCAGCGGCGAGCAGGGCGGTCAGCCCGAGCAGGCCCAGGGCGCGGCGCGGCGCGGCCGAAGCGGCGAGCAGCACCAGGAGGGCCAGCAGGCGGCGGGCGCTCGGGGCCGGCCCCGCGAGCGGGAGCAGCCCCAGGCGGGCAGGGTTGGGACGGGCGGGGCGCCCGGGGCAGATGGGGACGGGCGGGCGCTGGCGCATGCGAAGCTCCTACTGCCTGGAGAGGTCGCCGCAGGCGATGACCCAGACCAGGGCCGTTCCCGAGGCGGTGCGGAACGCGATGAGGTTGTCGGTGTCGCCCTGCTCCACCACGATGACGCACGACTCGTTGGCGAACAGGGGCGTGTCCGTGCTCGGCGTGGCCCCCTCGGTGACGAGTACGGCGGTGCCCAGCAGGCCGGCCGCGCCACGCTTCCAGTAGCAGGGGGCGTTGGCCTTCAGGATGTACTTGCCCGCGGTCAGCGTCGTGCAGACCGCGCCAGCGGCGTTGTTGACGTAGAGCACCTGCGGCGTGGCCTTGCCGATGGTCCGCTTCGCCAGCAGGAGGTTGAGGTCCTCGATGTTCCTGGTGCTCATGGCATCCGCTCCTGGATGCCACGTCCCCCGACGGGGTGGAGGGCGGGCCCCCCGTCGGGAGGTGGCGGCCTCGGGGCTGTGCGGGCCCGTTGACCAAGTGCCTCTGCCCTGGCGCGGCTCAGCGCCGCGTCACCTCCTCGGCAGCCTGAGGCCTGACTTCGGCCCCCTCAGAGTACTATGTCGTGCCGTCCGAGCCCCAGATGTACTGGGGGAAGCCCGGGGCGATGGCGCCCCACGCCGAAATGCCGAACAGCATCTCGCGCCGCATGAACATCGGCTCGTTGTCCGGCTGGTCCATCGCCTCGAAGCTCCCGCCGTCCGGCGTGTACTGCCAGAGGATGGGGCCCATGGTGTCGGCGCTCGGGCGCTCCGCGAGCAGGCCCCAGTACGCCGCGAAGGCCGCGCCCAGGGGCAGGGGCAGCGGGATGAGGCGCTTGTGGTGCTTGTTGCTGATGGCGACGTCCGGGTGCGTGGTGCTGGTGCCCACGTTGGCGACCACGGTGGTGTCGAGGATGTCCTCGACGGTCGACTGCAGCGCGTCGTGGTACCAGAGATATTTCGGCCGGATCATCAGCCGGTCGTCCGTGTTGAGGACGTCGTGCTGCGCCCCCATGGCTGCGATGGCGGCGTCGAGTGAGGCGTGGGCCAGCGCCGCGGTTCCGGTGTTCGTCCCGGTGGTGTGGCTCGCGGAGATGAGCGGGAAGCCGTCGAAGCAGTTCCCGTAGGTGGTCCCCAGCCGCGCGTCCTCGATGAGCTTGAGCATCTCGCGGAACTTCAGGAGCTTCAGCTCGTTCGCCAGGTTGTTGATCGCGGGCTTGTAGCCGCGCAGCTTGTCGAAGCGGATGTCGTCCTCGAGGACGATCAGGGTGGCCTCGTAGGGGCGATGGATGACCTCGAAGCCGTCGGCCGCCAGCTCGACCGCCTGCCGGTCGCCGATCCACTGCCGCATGATGGGCAGGCCCAGGAACCAGCGGTAGAGCGCCTTCCACTCCGGCTCCGAGAACTGCATCAGCATGGTGGCGATGGCCAGGTCCACGTCGGGGTTCCCGCCGGCCGCCTGCATGGACTTCCAGAAGAGCAGCCGGAAGCTCTCGCTGGCTGCCCTCATCTCTGCTCGGCTCAACATGTCTCTTGCTCCTTGTCGTGGTCATGGCCCGCAGGGGCCGGTTGGCTCCAGCGGGGCTACAGCGCCTCGCAGACGAAGAGGACCGACACGCCTGCCGTGGTCGTCGAGCTGTCGGCCAGCGTGATGTCCGTGTCGGTGTTGGCCTTCATGGTCGCGGTGGTCAGCACCTGCGGCGTCTTCAGCTCGCCGAAGGTGTTAGCTGCGGTGACGGCGACCTGGAAGGTCGTGGTGCCGTCGGTCAGCGTGGCCTCCAGGTGGTCGGCGCCGCCTGGCGCGACGTCCACGTTGAGGAAGCCGGCGAGCACGAGGTAGCGCCTCGGAAACTCGCGGTCCACGAAGCAGTTCTTGCCGTTCAGGGTGGCGCCGGCCTTCTGGCCCACGATCAGGAACTGCCGGTCCGCGCGCTGCCCCACGATGGGCAGGCGCACGAACTTGATCTCGCAGCTCGTCGCCGAGATGTAGCGGTTCAGGACGCCGCAGAGGATGGTCCCCGGGGTCACCGTGACGGTGTTGCTGGTCGCCGAGTGCCAGACCTCCTTGCCCGCGTCGGTGGCGGCGAGCCCCGCCGCGATGACGGTGGCCAGGCCCTCGCGCTGCACCGCGACGTCGATGGCGCCGTCCAGCCCGGCCGAGTTGTTGCCGGCCTCCAGGGCGAGGCCCCAGAAGCTGACGGCCGTGGCATCGGCCGCGGGGACGAGGAAGCCGTCCGCGTCGAGGCAGACCAGCGTGTTGGCCACGATGGTCTTGGTCGCGGCGACGCCCACCATCTCGATGTTCGCGTCGTCCTCAGCGCCGCCCTCGATGTGGGTCGCCTCGGCGATGTCGACCCAGCCCCAGGACGCCGTGTCGATGTCCATGAGGTAGCCCGCGAAGACGTTGGTCGGGGTGGTGGTGATGGTCTTGTCATCGCTGACGTAGACCTTCTTGCCGATGTCGGTGATGGCCAGGCCGCTCGCCGCGAAGCGGAAGCAGCCCTTGCGCTTGACCGCCACGTAGAAGTAGGGCGTCGAGGACCCGCTGACGATGGTGGAGGTCCCGTTGCGCTTGTCGCCCTGGCTCACCCCGGCGAGCTTCAGGCCGGCGGTGTCGGCCGCGGGCACGGCCAGGCCGCTTGCGTTGCGGCAGACCATGGTGCCCGAGTAGATGGTCTGGGACGCCGCGAGGCGGAGTTCGATCTCCTGCCCCTCGGGCATGTACTTCGTGTTGGTGTCGGCTGCGGCTGCGGTCATGAGCTTGGCTCCTTCGAGGCCCGAGGCCTGGGTTGTCGGCCGCGAGGCCTACAGGGTGAACTTCCCGCCGGCCGCCGTGGCGGCCTTCACGTCGTCGTCGGTCAGGCCCAGGCTGGCGCGGTACTTCGCGGCCAGCGCGGCGACCTCGGGGTCTCCGTCCTCGCCAGCCGTGGTGCGGCCGGCCACGCCCACCAGGGAGAGGGGCCCGACCACGGGGCTCACCGAGCCCGCCGGGACCGTCGCCATGTAGGCCGAGAAGCCCGCGGGGTCGCGCTGCGCCCAGGTCATGCACGCCTTGTGGTTCTCGGTCGCGTCGGCCTGAACCTTGCCCTGGCGCTGGCACGCGGCCACGATCTCGGCCGCGGTGCGCTGGGCCTGCTGGGCCTGCAGCGTCTGCACCTGCACGCGGAGGGCGGCCAGCTCGTCCGGCGGGGTCGCGGTCGCGGCGACCTTCGCGGCCCGGGCGGCCAGCACGACGTCGCCGTCCTCGGCCACGCCGAGCGCCTCGCGGCAGCCCGTGAGCGTCCCGAAGAGCGCCTCGCGGTCGGCCTGGGCGTGGGTCAGGGCCGTCATGACCTCGGCCACCGTGGTCTTCTCGGGGTCCAGCTGCAGCGCCACGCAGAGCGCCTTGAACTGCTCGGGGTTCATCGGGTCTTCCTCCTGGTGTTGGGTCAAGGCGGCCCTCAGGCTGTTGAGCCTGACCTCGGGCAGCTCGTGCAGAAAGGGAACATTCGTCAGGGCCACCGACATCAGCCGGGCCCCGGACATCTTGCCGCTCTTGCGGTCGCGGCTGTTGAAAACGATGGTGGGGGACAGGTAGCGGTACTCGCTCGCGCGGATGTAGTCGGCCGCGCGCGAGGTCCAGGCGATGCGCGCCCAGAGGGTCTGCTGCTGCTCGACGGCGCGGCGCTCGAGTGCCTTGATCCAGCCGGCGGCCGGCGCCTGGCTGTCGCCGAATACGCTGGCATGCTCGTAGTCGACCACGGTGTCGATGGGGCTCGACTCGAAGCCCTGCACCATCTGGTCGAACATGGCGCCGTCGAGCTTGAACGAGCCCATCCAGTGCCCGTCCCACTTCCCCTCGACCGCCACCATCTGCCAGGCCACGTTGGTCTCGGGCCCCTCGCCCCACTCGGCCGCGATCAGCAGGCCGTCCAGGACGCGATGCTCTCCACGGGGCCTGCCGTCCAGCGCGAGGATTCGACCTGTGCTCATGTGGTACAGCGTCCGCCAACGGACGGGCCGTTGTCAAGCGCGCCGTTTGGGGAGCACCCGCGGAGCGGTCTTGATGGGGGCGATCCCCGCGGTCGGCCGGCCCGCGAAGCCCTTATCGGGCTCGACCGTTGGCGGCTTCTTCTGGACACGTCTTCGCTCCAGCTTGGTCAGCGGCAAGATCGTGCAACGGCAACGATATCCGTTGGGTGGGTACCAGGTCGTCCAGACCGGATCGTCGGCAGCGTAGACCTTGCCGTGCATCTCGGCGTGGGTTGGCCTCACCCGCTTGTCGCCCGCCGTGTGGTACTCCCAGAAGGGCCGCTCCTCCATCATCTCCGGGGTGCTCATGGTCTCCCACCGGCCATGCTGGTAGGCGCCGAGGATGTTGGTGGAGTGGACCGTCTCGAGGTGGTGGCGGGCCAGCTCGACGTCGCCGAACCGCTCCTTGGCCTGTCGCACGAACGCGGCCCGCGACGTCCCGTCCTCCATCGCCTTGGTCAGCATGTCGTGCATGAGGCTGAGTTCATAGTCGTGATGCAGGTAGGCCACCGTGAAGGAACGACGCTTGAGCGTGTCGCTCAGCTTGTCGAAGGCCTTGCGCGGCATGATGTTCAACCCCTTGAAGTGCTCAATGGCCTTCTTGGGAGGGAGCGCAACCCAGTCTCCTTGGCGCAGGGTCAGCCCCATGTGGGCGATGGCCAGCTCGAGGCGCCCGTACAGGTTGCCCACCAGCGACTCCTCGAAGGTCACCTCGGCGAAGTCGTCACGCGAGGGCCACTTCACGCTGGCCAGCGAGGATCGCGCCGCTTCCAGCGTGGGCTTCCCTTCGACGTGCTCGACGACGTTCTGGCGTAGCTGCTTGTCGTGCGGGAGGGACCGGTCTACGGCTCGTTGCTCAACATCTGCGAGATCACCCAGTCGACTGAGCTTTTTTTTTCAGCCAGCTTGGAGTCGCGCAGGGCCTGCCGGGCGGCGGCCACAAGCTCGGCCCTGGCGGCCTTCAGCCCCTCCTCTTCGCCCGTTTCACGTGGAACGAGCTGCGGCGGCGGGGCGGCCCTCTCCAGGACTGGCTCGTCGCCCTCGGGCTCTGGCACGCCGAACTTCTTGACCACGTAGCTGACCGGGATCGCCTTGTTCATGCCGTGCAGCTTCACCAGCATTTCGGCCGCCTCGTTCAGGTCCTCGGTCTCCTCCCACAGGAAGGAGACCAGGGGGATCGGCACGCCGTCTCCCATGTTGACCCTGACCAGCGGGGCAACGAGCTGCTCGCGGATGGTGTTGGCGAGCTTCTGCGCGTCCAGCTTGGACTGCGAGGCCTCGTTGAACTGGTAGGCTTCGACCGCCGAGCGCGCGCCCTTCTCGCCCTGGGTGACCGCCATCGTGGAGCCCACCAGGGCGATGGAGATCTGCTCATTGCAGTAGGCGATGAAAGCCGGGTGGGGGTGGCCACCGCCGTCGTGCTGGCTCTCGATCATCTCGATGGTGGCAGAGTCGGGCAGGATGCAGGCGTGGTCCTTGCCGAGGCTCTGCACCGCCGCCCACAGGGCGTTGCGGTCGGCCTCGCCCGCGCCGGGCCCGTACTTGCCCATCCGCGGCGGGATGCCCCAACGCTCAAGCGCGATGGACCAGTCGCTCGTACCAAACCGCTTGAAAAGCCAGTACCACGCCACAGACCGGAACAGCGCGGCGCGAGCCAGTGGCTGGGACCAGTTCTTCTGCCGATGCACCAGCCAGCTCCCCATGGGGAAGGTGCGCAGGTCGAGCCCGCGATTCGGGTCCTCCTCCGTCCGGAGGTAGATCAGGTCCCTCTCGTCATCCCGCGTAACGGTCGGGTCGCCGAGCTGGAAGTTGACCTGCGGCCAGTGCAGGAAGCGCCGCGGGCGGAACACGCCGCCGTCAAGGTCCCACACCACCTCGCATGCGCTGAAGGCCTTGCCGATGGCGTCGGTCAGGTCGAACAACATCTCGTCGAGTTCGGGCACCCCGCCGTTGCCGTCCTTGCCCAGCAGAATCTCGGTGGCCATCTCGGCCGCCGCCACCGCCTTGGGGTTCTTCTCCGTCGCAGGGGAGATCTGCAGCTGGTGCTCGAGCACCGACAGGCGCCGCTTCGAGTAGAGCCTCCCGACCTGGGGGTCGCGCTCCACCTCCTCGAAGATCTGATACTGGGCCTCCGTGTCGCCATGGTCGGCCTGGCGCATCGCATAGCCGAGAACCTCGGGCGTTGCCCGGCGCACCGTCGTGTCGATGGAGTAGTCGTCCCGGTAGCCGCTCTTGAAGCGGCGGTTGACGTGCTCCAGCCAGGCGCGCGATGGGCCATCGTCCGGCCTGATGTCTGGTGTCCAGCCCGACAGGGCCCTCAGTGCGTTTGTGATTCGGTCCCGCAGGGTCATGACATCACGCTCCTGACGTTCCCCATCCTACCACGATCCCCGCCGCGGTAGTCCAGCGACCCCGACCACAGGAGGGAGTGGCTGTAGACCAGATAGCGGGTCGTGTCCATGAGGTGGTCCCCGTTGACGCCCACCGGCACCTCGGGCTCCTTCGCGTCCTCGCCCGGGAAAGCATACCCCTCGTTCTCGCGCAACCACTCCTTGAGCCACGCTCCCACGTAGATGCGCGGCTGGCCGTCCGCGCGAACCGCAGTCAACGAGCGCACCGCCTGCACCCCGCTGACAACCGCCTTCTGCGCGGGCTGCCAGTCCACGCCGGCAATGCTCAGGTGCCTGCAGCCCTCGGCGTCTTCTGGATCGGCCCACCAGCGGCGCACGCCCCACTTGTCGGTCAGGCGCCGCGCCTCCTTGGCGATCTTCTCGTGGAGCTGCCCGCGGCGATACCACTCGTCGACGAGGTACCAGCGCCCGTCCCAATCGACCCCGCCGACGAGCAGGGCGGCCGGTGCGGTGTGCCCCCAGTCGAGCGCGCCGAAGTAGCTGTGGATGCGTCGCCGCGCCCAGGCCAGCTTCCAGTCGCAGTGGATGCGGTGCATGATGGGCCAGGCGAGGCCCTGCAGCTCGAGCACCTGGCCGTCGAGGTACTGGGCGGCGTACTCGGGCCCGAACTTCGCCCGGAGCCCCGCCTCGAAGTCGGGAGGGAGGGATGTGTTGTCCGCGGTGCGCGCCCGGATGATGCCGCCCTGGGTCTTGAACTCGCGGATGAGCCAGTTGAACCCGAGGGGCGTCGTGGTGGTGAAGAGCCTGCGCCGACGTGCCCGCGGGCAGCGGATGCGCGCGCGAAGGATGTTCCACACGGTGTTGCGCAGGAGCTGGGTTGCCTCGTCGAGCCAGGCGCCGCAGAGGTTCAGGCCCGAGAGCTTGCCGGGCTCGGCCGCGGTTCCCAGGAAGATGTCGCGGCCCGTGGGGTGCCACACGATGCGCTCGTCGCTCCGCTTCCAGGTGTAGAGGCGCGATGGAATCCACTCCTCCCAGAGCGGCATGACCACCCGGCGCAGCATCTGCTTGGTGGGCGACACGATGGCGAAGTCGCTCTCCGGGTTGTCCTGCATCATGTAGGCGGTCTCGTGGACACCGCACAGGGTCTTGCCGGCGCCGACGCCCGCGAGGAACAGGGCCTCCTCGTGGGGCAGCGCGTGGAAGCGCCGCTGCGGGCCGTTGGGGACGTAGGGGCTGACCCAGTCCATCAGCCGCCGTTGCCCGGCTTGCCCTGCGTGGCCTCGTCCGGCGTGACCACCACCAGGTCGTCGCCCTTCTCGTTGGGGTCCAACTCGGGGCGGTTGAAGGTGACGGTGATGGAGTCGCCAGAGGCCACCCCGCCGCCGGCCCGGCTCCAGTCGTCCCCATGCACCCGCTCGAGCAGCAGGAGCGCGGCGTGGTAGTCCATCTCCGCGGCGCGCTCGATGGTCGCGAGCAGGGGCTCCTGCGCCTGCGCCCGCACCATGGCTATGTCCTGCCACAACTGCCAGCGCGGGTCCTGCTCGTCCGCCGCCGCCTCGCCGTCCTTCATCCAGCGCCAGAAGGTGCGCTCCCCGATGCCGCAGGCCACCGCCGCCCGCACCGGCTTCATGTGCTTGCGGACCTTGGCCAGGATGGCATCGTGCAGCTCGGGCGTGAGCAGGCTCTTGCATCCGCCGCGGTCTGGTCCCACTGGTCCGGCGTCCCTGGGCCTGAGCAGCGCGGCGGCCCGCTGCAGCCCGGCCAGCGCGGCGCGGGCCGAGGGGAGGTCCGGCTGGATGATGTCCTCGAAGTCCTGCTGGGCGCGCCAGACCCTGATGCGGAAGGTGCCGTCCTCGAGCTTCTTGGGCTGCTCGAAGCGTGGATAGGCCGGGGCTGCCATTCCTCGAGTCTACCACGGCATGGAGAGTTGCTCTTCGCGCCTGAAGAGCGGGCGCAAGCTTCGGTCGGCGCGGATTGTCACCAGGCGGGCGCCGTCCTCGAACTGGATCAGCACGTTGCGTGGCCCCGGGCCCTTCCCCTCGGCGATGAGCCTGCAGGGCCGCTGGGCTCGCGGGTGGCGAGGGCAGCCGGGGACGCGAGGAGCGCGGTAGATGAACCACATGATACCCACCTCACACGTCGTGCCCTTGGCTGTCAACAATTTTCTTGACGTCGTCCGCAAGGCGTGCGCAGAGTGATGGGGACCAACCAACCGAGAGGTGCATTGATGCCGAATCACACTGACCAGTACCTAACCGTGAACATCCCCAAGGCGATGCGCGAAGAGGTGAAGGCCTACTTCGACAAGGTGGATTTGGCGCTGCAGGCGGTGCAGGCCGGCGCGAAGGTCTCGAAGAGCGCGACGGTGTGCCGGTGGATCAGGGAAGGGATGTCGAGGGACAGCAAGCTGGCTGCGCGGAAGGCCTCGAGCGGCGCGTAACGCTCCCCCCATACCCCCCACGTTGGGCCTTAAGAACGCCACACCTTTTTAATTGACAAATTTAATCATCCGGGTATTGTCTGGCCATGATTCTAAACATCGAACTGGACGAAGGCGCTGGGGCTCGGCTGGATGCCCTGGTGGAACGACTGCAACGGACGCGGCCGGAGAGCAAGACTTCGCGGCACTCTGCCGGCAAGGGGTGCCTGATTCGAGGGCTGGAGCTGCTACACCGCGAGCTGGACGACGACGAGACCCGGGCCGCGGGCGGCGACTAGTGCCAGCCCCGCCACCAATGCCGTTCTGGGCCGACGATTGGCTCAGCTCGCCAACGATCATGCTCATGACACCCGCAGAGGAAGGGGCGCTGATCCGCCTCTGCGCCATCTGCTGGCTGGACAAGGACTGCTCCCTACCGGCCGATGACCGCGAGTTGCGCCGTCTGTCGCGGCTTCCCGCGAACGCCTGGAGCAAAGGGAGAGTGCGTCAAACGCTAGCACCGCACCCAAAGTTGGAAGGCAAACTCACACATCGCAAGGTGTGGGAATGCAAACACGAAAACTTGGCCCGGAGCGCTAAGCTATCGGAATCAGGCAAGACCGGCGCGGAGAGGCGATGGGGTGGCCATAGGGGGGCCATTGGGGTTGCTAACGTGACCCCAATGGCGAAACGATGCTCTCCTTCTCCTTCTCCTTCTCCTTCTCCTATCCCTACAGACTCGCGCGATCCTACTACTACGCCTACGGCTACAGAGCAGGGGCCACCGGAGCACGCAGACGTGCAGCACATGGTGGAGTACTACAACCTCCGATGGTCCGAGCTGGTGGGCAACGGCAAGGGCCCAGGTGTGTCGGCCGTCCACCCGCTCGACTACGCCGAAGGGCGCCGGGTGTGCAACGGCCGCACGGACGCCGAGGTGGAGTCCATCGTGGACGCCTACCTGTCGCTTCCTGACCCGAAGCTGCGGGAGCAGGGTTACCCCTTCCGCTGGCTCTACACCAGGCTGGCCCAGGTACTAGCCGCCGGCGCAGCCCCACCGAAGCGCAATGACGAGGATTGGAATGATTGACGACCACCTGCAGTGCGAGGCCGCCGTGGTGTCGTCCCTCCTCACGTGGCCGAGCGTGGCGGATGTCGTCCTCGAGCAGCTCCCGCTCGAGGATATGCTTCACCCGGCCTTCCGCCGCGTCTACCGCGCCATCCAGGACCGGCACCGGCGGGGCGAGACGTGGGACATCGCCCTGCTGCAGGCGGACGGCGTCCCGCTCTCTGCGATCACGGACGCGCTCTCGGCAGGAACAGCCTTCCCCGAGGTGGTAGAGGCGCACGTTCGAGTCATCCGCCTTGCCGCGATGCGCCGCCGGGCAGCGATGACGGCTCGCCTGCTGGCTGAGCAGCTCGGCAACCCGGACAGCGATCCGGAGATGGTCGTGGCCGAGGCCGTCGGGAAGCTCCAGGACTGCCGCGTGGACGTGGATGAGTTCACCCACGTCGGTCAGCACCTCGAAGCGTGGATGACCGCGGTCAAGGCCAACCTCGAGACCCCCACGGCTGAGCGCCGGGCGCGTGGCATCCCGACCGGCCTGAAGCTCATCAACGAGAAGCTGACCTTCGGCGGCCTGCCGCGCGGGCACATGTCGATCGTGGCCGGGCAGAGCAGCGGCGGCAAGACGTCCTTCGCCGTCTCGGCGCTGGCGGTCCCCGCGGCCCTATCCGGCTTTCGCGTCGGGGTCTGCACGCTGGAGGACAGCGCGTTGTCCGTCGCCGTGCGGGCGATCGCCGACCTGGCGAATCTCCCCAACCGGCAGCTGCAGCGCGAGGAGGTGGCAAACATCGTCGAGTGGCAGGAGGCAAGCCAACAGGCGATGCGGCTCAACGCAACCAACCTCTGGCTCTACGACCAGCCCCCGGCCTCGGTCGACGCGCTGTGCGCGCGGATCAACCGCCACGTCGCTGACCGAGGGTGCGACATGGTGATCATCGACTTCTTGCAGTACGTGCCATCCGGCCGCCGCGAGGGGAACAAGACCGAGCGTGAAGAGTACACGTTGCGGCAGCTGGCCCTGATGGCGAGGCGCCTGCATGACACTGCGACGGTTGTGCTCTCGCAGTACCGCGACATCCCGCCGACGCAGCGGCCGACCGACAACGACATCCGCGGCGCGAAGGTCGCTCGCCACTTCGCGCACACCATCATGCACGTGTGGGCCACCCCGCAGCAGGAAGCTGGCAAGCACAAGACGATCATCGTCTCGAAGCAGAAGCAGGGGCCGACCGGAGACGTGGAGGTCGGCTGGGAAAAGACAAGGGTGAGGTTCTTCGATGCACCGTGACCTTCACCCGTGGGTTGATGGTCTTTACGTCGAGACCATCGACGGTGTAATCATCAGCGAACCACTGCCGCGCTCTGCGTGGCCACGAGGAGAGGACATGAAGGCACCCAAGCTGAACGAGAAGATCGAGGACGAGCTGCGCAAGACCCTGGAGCACATCGCGGGCGAGATGCGCCAGCGCATCGTCGACCTGGAGGCGAAGGCAGAGCGCCCCTGGGGTGGTGCGCTGAGCGGGCGCACCGAGGCGGCCGAGTACGTGGCCCAGGCCTGCCGCGCGGCAAACGCCATCTTCGAGGCGGCCATCGCGCAGCTGCCCCCGGCGCCGCAGCCCAAGGGCAAGACGCGGCCGGCGCCGAAGTCCGAGCCGCCCCTGCACCCGGCGCACCCCGACCGCGAGGCGGGCAAGCCGGCGGCGAGGGGCTGATGGGCGCGGCCTGCTGGGTGC
>CAZIRH010000095.1:0-12722 GCA_964541065.1 uncultured Solibacteraceae bacterium | reverse complement strand
TCTCTTCTGGGTCTCGTCACACAGGAAAGCCTTGCGCGCCTTGAACTCGGCCAGGAGGGTCTCCCTCAGCGACTGCTCGGCAACCAGCGCCTGCTCGCTCGAGCACACCGTACCGTAGTCGAACGATTTCCCTTCCACCACCAGGCTGATGGCCTCGGGGATGCCGGCGCTGGTGTCCAGCAGTACCGGAACGTTGCCCGGGCCCACGCCGAAGGCCGGCTTTCCGCTGGAGTAAGCGGCTTTGACCATGCCGTGGCCGCCGGTGGCCAGAATCACGGCCGTGCGCTCATGGCGCATCAAGGCCTGGATGGCCTCGGTAGTGGGCTTTTCGAGGCACTGGATGATGTCTTCGGGGGCGCCCGCTTCCCGCGCCGCGCGATACATCAGGTCCGCGGTTTCGAGGGTCGAGCGGACGGCGCGCGGATGCGGGCTGAGCACGATCGAGTTACCCGCCTTCAGCGCGATGATGCATTTGAAAATCACCGTCGAGGTCGGGTTGGTCGTGGGGATCAGCGCCGCCACCACGCCCACCGGCACGCCGATCTCGACGATCCTCTGCTCCGGGATCTCCCGCAGCACGCCCACGGTCTTCATCCCGCGAATGTGCCGCGCCAGCAGGTCGGAGGTCAGCAGGTTCTTGCCAACCTTGTCCCGCACGTTGCCGTACTTGGTCTCTTCCACCGCCAGCCGGGCTAGCCGCTCGGCGTTGGCCCGCCCCGCGGCGGCCATGGCTTCGACCACGGCGTCCACTTGCTCCTGCGTGTACAGGCGGTACTTCTGGAAGGCCGCCCAGGCCTTCTCGACCTTCTGGCGGACCTCTTGAACGGAAACCAGATCGCGATCTCGCAGCATGGCTCGATGCGGGCCCTACAGCTCCAAGATCTTCCGGCTAGCCGTGCGTTTTCTCGGCCTTCTTGAGCTGCGGCAGGACCTTCTCGACCTCGTCGTGCGGTCGCGGGATGACGTGCACCGACACCAGCTCCCCGACGCGCCGCGCGGCCGCGGCCCCCGCATCCGTGGCCGCCTTCACGGCGCCCACGTCGCCGCGGACCATCACCGTCACGTAGCCCGCTCCGATGTACTCCTTGCCCACCAGCAGGACGTTGGCGGCCTTCACCATGGCGTCGGCCGCCTCGATGGCGCCCACCAACCCCTTGGTTTCGATCAACCCGAGTGCTTCCATAGGTGCTCCTCGCGTCTTGAGTGCTTGCGACCCTTCACCCTATCACACTCCCCCGCCCGGCACAATTCCCGTGGGACAGGCGGTGGCGCCTGTCACACGGTACCTTCGCTGCTCCATTCCGGGCCGCCGTGCTACCATCGGAGGCATGAAGCGCCGCAACTTTCTCCAGATGACTGGCCTGGCCGCCGGTGCGGTTCTGCCCGGTGCGGCCGCCCCGGCCAAATTCCGCATCTCGCTGGCCGAATGGTCCATCCACAAGGCCATCCAGTCGCGCCTGACAACCAACCTCGATTTCCCGCGCATCGCCCGGGAGCAGTTCGGCATCGAGGGCCTGGAATTCGTCAACGGCCTGTGGGAGGCGCCCACCCAGGATTACCTCCGGCGTCTGAAAGCCAACATGCAGAAGACCGGCACCCAGGGAGTGCTCCTCATGGTGGACGGCGAAGGCATGATGGGCCACTCCGAGCGGGCCGCCCGCATGAAGGCTGCCGACAACCACCGCAAGTGGGTGCAGATCGCCGCCGAGCTGGGCTGCCACTCCATCCGCACCAACATGTACCCCGACAAGCAGCCCTCCACCCCGGCCGAGATCGACGCCTTCGTGGGGTACTGCTCCGAGAGCTTCAACAACCTGTGCGGCTATGCCACCGCCTACAAGATCAACGTCATCATCGAGAACCACGGCGGCATCTCGTCGAACCCCGACGTGGTGGTCCAACTGATGAAGACGGTCAACCTGCCCAACTTCGGCACCTTGCCCGACTTCGGCAACTTCCCCAAGGAGATGGATCGCTACGAGGCCGTGCGCAAGCTCATGCCCTACGCCAAGGGCGTCAGCTTCAAGTGCTACGATTTCTCACCCGACGGCCGCGAGAGCACCTTTGACCTGGACCGCATGATGAAGGTGGTCTTCGAGGCCGGCTACCGGGACTGGGTGGGCATCGAGTACGAGGGCAACCGCCTCACCGAATTCGAAGGCATCCAGGCCGCCAAGCGCGCCCTGGACCGCCTGCTGTGATAGGATGACGCGGAGGATGGGCACATGACACAACGTACTTTTCTGCGCGCACTCACGCTGCTGGGCGTGTTTCTGGCCGCCGCCTGGGCTGCCGACGTCAGCGGGAAGTGGAAGGCCGAATACACCAGCCCGGACGGGCAGACCCGGCAGTCCAACTTCACTTTCAAGGTAGACGGCCAGAAGCTCACCGGAACGGTGGCCAGCGCCATGGGCGAATCCCAGATCTCCGAAGGCCAGGTGAGCGGCGACGAGATCTCCTTCTCCGTCGTCCGCGACTTCGGCGGAAACGAGGTCAAGTTCCGCTACAAGGGCAAGGTTTCCGGCGACGAGATCAAGCTCGCCGTTACGGCCAACTTCGGCGGGGAGGACCGCACCTTCGAGATGACCGCCAAGCGCGAGAAGTGACCGCTGACTCCGTCGCGCGGCGCCCCGGCTCGCTGGCTACCCCACCTGCGCCGTGCAGTGTGCGCAGCGCCGGGCCGCAATCGGGATCTCGCTCAGGCACTCCGGACACGCTCGGGTCGTCGGAGCGGCCGGCGGGGCCTCTTTCTTCAGGCGCGCCGTCAGCGCATTCAGCGGCGTCACCACGAAGAAATAGACGGCCGTGGCCACCAGCAGGAAGGAGACCACGGCGTTGATGAAGTCCCCGTAGAGGAACTTGCTGTTGTTGACGGTAAAGGTCAGCCCGGAGAAGTCGGGCTTGCCGGCCACCGCGGCAATCAGCGGCGTCAGCAGGTCTTTCACCAACGCGCTGACCACACCGCCGAAGGCGGCACCCATCACCACGGCCACCGCCAGGTCCACCACGTTTCCCCGGAGCACGAACTCCTTGAATCCCTTGAGCATGGTCAGGAGCCTCCTTGTCAGCAGGCATTCTACCGCGGAGGCTGGCGCAAGCGCGGGTGCGTCAGTCTGATTCGCGCCCTGGCGGGGTCAGCCTCTATGGCTCCTGTACATAGAACAACGACGAGACCGGCGGCAGGACCAGCCGTACCGTCGTTGCCGGCTGGCCGCCTGCCTCCCCCTGCGTGAACTCGGCCTGCTCCTGTCCCCCGGTATGAGGGTTCCACATCCGCAGCGTCTTCCGGCCTCGCAAGACCACCTTGGTGTCTACGGGCCTGTCGGACGAGTTGGCGAAGAAGTAGATGTCGCGGCCGTCCTTCACCTTGTGGATGTACGTTAGGGCGCCGTCGTAGTCCGGGCCTCTCTTCAACAGCCACATCGGCTCCTGAATATCCACATCCCGCACCGGAAGCACCTGCCTCAAGGCGAATTCCAGCAGCCAAGGCTCCGCCTTGGGCAGGAAGAACGCCTGTCCGCCCGCGTTGTTGCGTTTGACGTAGTACCAAAAAACGTGGTAGTTCCTCCGGTCCTGGGCGCGTTTGACGTCGGCCTTCAACGGCCCGTCCACGGGGACGCCGAAAACCTCAGCGATGACCCGCTGCACTTCCCTGTTTCGCCCGAACTCCGCCGCCTGCGTGGGCAGCCTGCTGGTCGCGATCACCGTGCCCCCCGCGTCGTAGAACGCCTTGATCTTCGCCGCCGCGGCCGCGGAAAGAGTGTCCCCGCCGGGAAGGATCAACACGCGGTACTCCTCGCGGTTCTCACGGTTGTTCAGAATCAGCCGCTGCTGGTCAATGAGGCATCGGCCTACCAGGACTTCGGGATGGAGATAGGTGTAATCGACGCGCGACCCGCGGTAGAGCGCCTCGCCGATGTCCTGGTAGTCGATCTCCGCGGGCGTCAAACCGCCTTCCCGCGCGTAGGCCCCGCTGAAAATCTGCGGAGGCTGCTCCTCGCCCTGGCGCGGGGACTGGTGGCCCCCCACGAACTTGTACGCGGCTTGCAGCGCGGCGATCGGGTACAGCACCGCCACATCCGCCACGTGCCGGCCGTGCTGGAGCAGGTAGCTCAGCCGGCCCACGTACTGATTCAACTCCGCGACCTTGGAATGCCGACCACGCGACGAGGCCGGAACCTGGAAATTGATCCCCATGGCGTACTGATCCATCGCCACCTGGAAAGCGATCTTCTCGTCGAGCTGGAAATATGCCGCATAGGTCTCGGCCATGCACACCGGCTTGTCGTAGTTGAAGGCCGCCGAGGTCACGATCTTGTAGGCCGGATTCGACCGCCCGTACCACCAGATGTCGTCCGCCCCCGGGACGCCCTGGTGCTCGAACAGCTTCATCAGGTCTCCGTTGACCGGAACGGGATTGACGATCTCCTCCTGGTCGAAATGCCCTCCGACCTGAATGCCGTGCGCGGCGCACCATTGGCTGATCTTCCGGACGAAGTTGTCAGCGTAGAGCTGGGCGCGGAACCCGAATAGCGCGTTGCGGGCGGCGGCGGTCTGGGGGCCGATGTCATACCACAGCGCCGGGTAGTACTTCATCGGCGAGTAGCCGTATTTCTTCTGGAAAGTGCGGTTGAAAGCGGGGGTCCACATGCGGCCGTCGGCGTTGTGCATCGCGGGCTCATCGAAAAAGGACGTCTTAATCAGGTTTCCGAAGTAACTTCCAATACTGTCGTAATACTTCTGGTAGCTCATCGAAATGAAGACGTCCATGGCCGTGTCGTCGAGATAGTCCACGAATCGCGCTTTGCCGACAGCCAGATAGAAGACCATCACTTTCCAGTTCCCCTTCGGGACCTGGCAGACGACACGGTTGTCTCGTGTCTTGCGGCTGCTGACGTCGATGAGCTGGAAGGTGTCCCGGTTCATCAACACGGCGCCGACGTACATTCCCTCGGGGATGGCAAGCTCCGTCTTCGCCGGTCCGGTCACGTCTTTTTCCGTCATTTCCAGGATCTTGGCAGCGTGCTGCGGGTACTTCGAGTAAAGCTGCCCCGCCACTGTGCCGGTGGGAAACGACCAGTCGTCATACAGGAGCACGGAGAGACCGTTCTTCCTGGCCTCCTGGAGAGCCAGTCTGTAGAACCGGAAATACTCGTCGCTCAGGTAGACGACGCCTTCGTCGTTCGGCTTCCTTCGCGAGAGTTTCAGATAAGCTTCTGAGAGGCCGGTGGTGGGGCCGGCCGTGGCCTCTATGAAGAACCCGCCGTGCTGAGTCTTCGCCAGGTTCTGAATGCCGGAGATAACGGCCTCTTCGGTCAGCTTCGACAGGTTGAAGCTCCACATGGCGTGTCCGCGATACTGGGCCGGAGGGTCTTTGAAGACGGCGGGGTCGAATGGGCCAGAAGCCGGCTGCGCCAGAAGTGCGGCCGCGAACAGAACGAAGATCGTCGATTGCTTCAACATATGTTGCTCCATGTTTTGGCCAGTCGGGGGTCCGCTCCACTCACCGCAGGTTCTCGGCCATCCACTGGTCGATGATCCAGTCCTGGGTCGCCCGCGGCAGGCGGTTGTAGTCCCAAGGCTCCTCCAGCGCCAGTTTTCCGGCTGCGCCGTAGAGCGCATAGACCTTTCGGGCCTCCGCGACCGCGGCGCGAACGTCGGCGACGTGTGCGTCGCGATCCCACCGCGGCTGCACGACCAGCACCGGACGGGGCGCGATGGCGCCGAGCAGTGCGGGGAAATCGTAGGGGATCCGGGATTCGTGGCCCACGAAGAAGCCCAGCCGCCGGATGAGGTCGCGCTGGTGACTATACCGGGCCACGCCTCCGGCGCCGCGGCCGGCCGTGTCCAGACGCATGGGCGTGAACCCGCAGATGGCCACCAGCCCTTTGACGCGCGCGTCCAGGGCCGCGGTGTAGATTCCTAGCGTACCGCCGAGGGAGAAACCGAAAAGGTAGATACGCTGCGGGTCCACTTTGTCGTTGGCTTCGAGGTGGTCGATCGCGGCGCGCGTATCGTCCATCATCTGGCCGAACTGCGACCAGTGTGGGAAGCGATCGGCATACCGTTTCGCCTCGAAGATGCGCCGGCCAGAGCCGATCTGGTCGAACGCAAAGACCGCATAGCCGGCCTTGACCAGCCCGAGAATGGGATTGAGGTCAGAGCGGTAGCCCCACCAGTAGCCCATCGGGTATCCGTGGCCGTACAGCCAGATCACGGCGGGCAGCCTGGCCTCCTGCGGAGCCGCGGCCGGGTAGAAGAAGTCGCCCGTGAGCCCTTGGCCGAAGCGGACGCCCAGTTGCGTCGCCGCCAGATCGGCCTCCGGCTTCCTCCAGCCATAAGACCCGCCTGATCTCAGGGCCTGGGCCGTCAGATCGTCGGCCGCCGGCGGCAGCGCACGGGCGGCGCCCCCGGGCGGCAACTTGAGGGCGGGAAGCGGCGTGCTGGGAACCCTGGGCGGCCGCTCTCCGAGCATCCACTCGACCGACCTGCGGATGTCGGCGACTTTGCGTTCCCACTCCGCGGGCGAGCTGATCAGGGCGCCCTGGGAGCCCCGCAGAGTGTCGTCGAGGCCGCGCTCCGGGAACTTGCTCAGGTTCACAGACTCTCCGCTGCGCGTCCGCCAGCGCTCGAAGTCGTAGTCGTAGAGCAGGCTGTTGACCCAAGTCTTGTCCGAGCGGCCGAATTGCATGTCGAACCAGTCGAGATACTCTTCGATGTCGGCCAACGGGATGCCGTGACCTCCGGGGCGCCAGCGCAGGCCCAGGCGTTCCGGATGCCCGAGCAGCTTGTAGGCTTTCAGCGCGGAGAAGTACACCTGCTCCTCGGCCCACGGATCGGACACCAGATCGTTGATGGCGTAAGAGATCAGGCAGGAGCGCGGCGCCACCAGGGCCACCAGCAGGTTGCCGTCCACGGGCAAACGGTCTTCGCGGCCGGCAAAGAACCGCAGCCGGGGGTGGAACCAAGTGGGAAAACTGCGCGTGGTGCTTTCGATGCCCTCCCCCTGATTGCGCTCTCCCCTCAGCCGGTAGGGCAGCGTGCCGCCCACTCCGGTGCTCGAGGGAATCACGGCGGTGATGCGCTCGTCGAAGGCGGCGCCGATCAGCGCCTGCTTGCCGTCGCGGGAGTGACCCGTCCAGCCCACGTGCCGCATGTCCGCTTCCGGCAGAGTCGCGACGTAGTCCAACGCGATCGAGCCGGCCCAGGCCCGGCGCGGGAGCAACGCAAAATCATGCTGCGGGTACAGGGCGGCGAGAGGGGCGGCGTCGTCCTGAAAGTCGTTGCCGGCATACAGGGCGCACAGGTAACCGCGGCGCACCGCCAACTGCGCCCAAGGGCGGACACCCGGCCCCATGAAGACCGGGAACGGCCCCTGGCCGTCGGGGATGAAGAGCTCCAGGCGCAGCGTCCCCTTGCCTTCCGGGCCAAACTCGAGGCGGACGCGCCGGATGCGGCAGCCTTCGCCGCGCGTTTCCTCCAGCGGCACCACGCGGTCGATCTTCGGACGCGGCGGGAACGAGCCCAGCGCGTACTTCTGGAACAGGTCCTTGATCTCCGCCCGGCGCGCGTTCCATTCCTGCGGCGTGCGCACCGGCTTGCCTTTCAGGAAGCGCAGGGGATCGGGCAGGTCGTTGCTCCGAGGCAGCGCGTCGAAATCCGGCGGCAGCTCGCCGCTGTTGTGAAGCCACTCCCGGAAAGAAGGGACGTCCGGCAGGATCTGCTGGAGCTTCTCCAGATACTGGCGGCGCTCCTCGGGAGTCATCGGCCGCACCGAGGGGAGGACCGCCAGGAAGGCCATTGCTGCGCAGATGGCATGTCGTCGCATCATGTCAGGATCATCTCTTTGGTTTCATTCAGAACTCGGCGGGGAACAGATCGCCGGCAGAATCGCAACGGTGCGCCGGAGGCTTGCGCGCGTCGTCGTGGACTGCCGGGAGTTCGGCGGCGCGGAAACAGGGGCCGGCGATGAGGACCTCCAGCAGCCTCGCTTGTTGGGGATAGCCCTCGACGGTCGCCTCCAAAACCCAGAGGAGTTCGAGAAGTTCGGTAGTGAATTGACTGGTCCAGCGCTCGGGCCGGATGTCGTCGAGGGGCGAGGACTTCTTGCCCGCGCCCTTCTTCATGCGGTACTTGAGCCACGACTGGACGACCTTGAGGCCCGAGACCTCGAACTCGAACACAGCACGCCCTACTGGGCGGAACTGGCCCTCACCGACGTGAAGCGTCTGCGTCGCGTCGTTGTAGTCGAACGACTCGGGACAACCGTCGGGATCGCCGGGAACGGGCTTGACGCATTTGGCCAGGCCGCGCGGGACATGGCCGCGCTGCTTGCCCGTGGGGACGAAGCGCTCGCCGCAACTGTGGAGCCACAGCAGCCGCGCGCCCGCATCCCGGACCTTCGCGAAAAGGCTGGCGTCCTTCGTGATCGGCACGCGCAGCTCGCGCGTCCCGAGTTCCTTCGCGTGGCGCGCAGTGAAGGCCGGCTGCGCCAGCACGCCGTAGATGTAAGCCAGGAAGTCCTCCGGCGTCACCCTGCGCTCATAGGCCTTGCCGAGCAGGTCGAGCAGGCCGGGAAGGATGTTGGCATCCGTCGCGTCGGCGTTGCGGTAGAGGGGAATTGCTGCCTTTGCGCCATAGGAACCCCGAAAATGGTCAAGGTCGGGTATCGCGGCGCAGGAAGTCAGGGCGGGACCGTTCCCAAGTGGCTGAGAGAACAGGCTTGTCAGATACACCTGCCGTTCGCCGTGTGCGCACCAGAGGTCGGGGCGAAGGAAATCTCCCAGGCGATTGTCGGCGAGAATCCACTGGCGATCGAACGAACGATATGCGTACCGCTCAGCGTTGGGGAACGGAGAGCTTCTTGAAACCTGGGACAAAGGCCTCTTGCGTTCCCCCGTCCGGGCTAGAGGAGGGTATTCCCGACCCACCTTTCGATCGCGCGTTTCTTTGAAGGCGGCGGGCATGTCATTGGAACGAAGCAGCGCTCGCCAGCGGACATTCAGCGTCTCAGGGTCGGGGCAGATCGGCCAGGTTCGCTTGAACTGCGCCCCCGAATGCTGCCAGGGCATGAGGTCGGTCAGGAGCGGCCAGTCGAAGTATCGGCCCTTTCCGGCTGGGCGGAAGGGGGCGCGCCAGTCGCCGGGGCAGTCTTGCCATTTCAGGGACGCAAAATCCTGAATGGCGTCTAGCGCTTGGAGTTTGGCGTCACGTCCGCCCTCGATGCGGGCGTAATGGACTACGGCGGGCTTCGTCTTCTTGGCCTTGCCCGCGCGGACGGCCACGGCGATGGCCACGGGGGTCTGGATGGCGAAGACATTGTCGCTCTTGCGCGTGCCGCGCCCCTCGCCGCCCAGGTCGAGAATCCAGATTTCGTCGCAGAGGCGGCGCATGTGCTCGCGCATCCCGCAGAAGGCGTCGCCGTCAAGGTAGCTCGAGGCGCTGATGAAGCTCACGACACCCGGTCCGCGTGCGGTCTCGTGCTCGAAGACCTTCCACAGCGCCCACCGCCAGAAGTAAACGTAGAGGTTGTACAGGTTCTTGACGTGGACACTGTGGCCGGCGGCGACGGCCGGGTCTTTGAAGTCGCCGAAGATAGGGCGCGGCTTTGCGTCGTCACCCCAGCGGACCCAGCCGCCCGTGCGCGCCTGATTGTCCTGGGCAGCCGCTTCGTGGCGGTCGTAGGGTGGATTGCCCAGGCAGACGATGACAGGGACCTTGCACTTCACGTTCAGGGCCTTGGCGTGCTGCTCCGCGATGGGCTTGAAAAACAGCGGGTATTGCAGAGGCTGTGCGTCGGGGCTTTCGAGCGTGTCGGTCAGGTAAACGTGGGTGCCGTCCTTGGGGAGCATCGCGCCGCGGTCGCGCAAGGCGCGGCTGACGCGCAGCTCGGTGACGGCGTATGGGCCGACCATGCGTTCGAAGCCGTGGAGGTTTGCGGCGAGCACGGACGCCTGGCCCGGCACGGCCCCGGCCCCCTGCTGGGCCTCGACCTTTCCGAGCGCGTGCTCAATCACGCCGAGCAGGTAGGTCCCCGTGCCGGCAGCGGGGTCGAGCGTGATGACGCCGGGATCGGCGAAACCGAGGGGTTTACCGAGGCGGTTCACTAGCAGGTCGTCGATCAGGCGGACCTGGGCGCGGACAACCTCGAGGGGCGTATAGTAAGCCCCGGCGTCCTTGCGCAGCTTGGGATCGTAGGCGGCGAGGAAGTCTTCGTAGAAGTAGAGCCAGGGATCCTCGGGGCCGGTCAGCGTGGCGGCCGGCACGGCCGCGATAATCCGCAGCAGCAGGTTGAGCGAGGCCGAGATGTCAGCCTGCGCGCCGGGGTCGGTGAGGACCTGGAGCGCGCGGGAAAGCAGGCTGTGCTGCACGGCGAGGGATTTTTCCGCGCTGCCGAGCGTGAGCGGGTCAGCACCTTCGCTGCGACCCAGCAGCAGGGCGAAGGCGACGGTCTGTGCGTAGCCGTCGGCAAACTGCTCGTCCGGGGCGTCGGGAAATAGCAGTTGCCGCCAGTCCCTGGCGAGCTGGACAAGCGGGGAGTTCGGGTCCTTGAGCGCGTCGGTCACCTCGTCGCGCAACATGCGGCAGAGCGGCGCCAACAGGGTGGCGAAGCCCTTGAGGTCGATCTTGCCCTTGCGGTCGGTGGGAATGATGGGCTGCCAGGAGAGGAATTCGCGCAAGAGGCGTTCGACGGCGTAGGCGTCCTCGGAGGCGATGGCCTTCTTGCCGTCGGCGGCCACGTCGCCGGAGAGGCGAACGATCTTGCCCTCGGGTTCTCCGTCGCGATAGAGCCCCCACTCGCTGCCGTCGCAGTAGAGCAGATTGGGAAGCGCCTGGAACCGCTTCCACTGCTCGAGGTTATGGGAGGTGAACCGCTTCGGGTTCGCGCCAGCGCCTGGGGCTTTGAGCTCGGCGTAGCCCGCGAGCAACTTATTGAGATGCACGGCATAATCAGGCTTGCCGAGGCAGCCGGGCAGTTTCGTTTCGCCCGTGCAGACTAGGTTCCAGCCGAGGGCGCGGGCGGCGTCCGCCATGAAGTTCTCGAAGGGGCCGCGCAACTGGTCTTCCGGCTCGCCCGGCGTCAGCGCCGACATCTTGGCCCTGACCGTCTCCGCGAATCTCTGGAGGGCTTCCTCGATTGTCATCTACTTGCTCATGTCACGACCCGCTGGCCGAGGCTTGCTTCTGTGTCGGTCACCGCCGCGTGAGATCGCGAATGTAGAGCTCCTTGAACTTCATGTTGCCCTGGCCGCCGGAATGCAGTTGCAGGGCGATGTAGCCGTCGAAGGAGCGCGGCGTGGGGTCGGTGAAGTCGACCAGCAGGACGCCGTTGAGCCGCGCGATGTAGCGGTTGCCGTGGACGCTGAGCAAGAAATCGTTCCAGTCGTAGGGGCGGATCACTGTTTCGAGCTCCGGCGCGGGCCACACGATCCAGTTGCGGCCGTCGCCGTAGACTCCCCCCGTATGACGGTTGAGCCCGCGGTCGATCTCGAATTGGAGGCCCTGACTGACGTCGGCGGTGCCGGGCTTGAAATCCGTGTGGAAGAAGACGCCGCTGTTGCCGTCGGCCTCGCACTTGAAACGCAGGGAGAGGTCGAAGTCCTGGTAGGTCCTCTCGGTGCGCAGGTAGCCGTATTCCCTGGTGACGCCCTGGCCGTGGATGACGCCGTCCTCGACCTCCCATTTCTCGTTGCCCACCTGGATCCACCCGGTGAGGTCCTTGCCATTGAACAAGGACACCCAGCCGGTTTCAGGCGGCTTCGGCTTGGGACGCGGGGTGGGGGCCTGTGCCCAGGCGAGAGCGGCGAGGGCCAGGAGCAAAGTCGCGCGGTGCATACAGAAACCTCCTTGGTGTGAATCCGCACTGCTATGATACACAGGCCAGGAGGCCTGTGCCACCGGATTACAATCAAGTGATGTCGCTGGTGGTGGTCGGCTCGGTGGCTTATGACGGCATCCAGACGCCGCATGGGCGCGTGGAGCGCATGCTGGGCGGCTCGTGCACTTACGCCGCCGTGGCTGCCAGCTTCTTCACGCGGGTGGGCGTGGTGGCGGTGGTGGGCGAGGACTTCGACCCGGCCGACGTCGAGTTCCTGGCCGGCCGCGGCATCGACCTGGAGGGCCTGGAGCGCGCTCCGGGGAGGACCTTCTACTGGGCCGGCGTCTACGCGGAGGACATGAACGACCGCACCACACTGTGCACCGACCTGAACGTGTTTGCCGACTTCCAGCCCAAACTGCCGCCGCACTACCGGCAGCAGCCGTACCTGCTGCTGGGGAACATTCAGCCGGCGCTCCAGCGCCAGGTGCGCGCGCAGATGACGGGCCTGCGGCTGGCCGGCGGCGACACCATGAACTACTGGATCCGAAACACGCGCGACGAGCTGCTCGCGGCCCTGAAGGAATGGGACGTTCTGCTCATCAATGACAGCGAAGCCCGGCTGCTCGCCGGGTGCCACAACCTGCGCCAGGCGGCCGAGCGCATCCTCGAGACGGGGCCCCGGATGCTGGTGGTCAAGCGCGGCGAGCACGGCGCCATCCTGTTCCATGCGCGGGGGCAGTTCAGCGCGCCGGGCTACCTGCTCGCGGAGGTGTTCGATCCCACGGGCGCCGGCGACGCCTTCGCCGGCGGATTCCTGGGGTATCTGGCGGGCTGCGGCTTGGACTTGGAGGAGGCCGGGATCGAGACGGGCGAGCTGCGCCGGGCCATGATCTACGGCTCG
>CAZIRH010000094.1:0-12726 GCA_964541065.1 uncultured Solibacteraceae bacterium | reverse complement strand
TCTCATCCACGATCGCCACCTTGGGCGCGTCCTCGGCCTCGTCCCGGCTGTCAAAGAAGCGGCCCCGCAACAGGGGAATGCCCATGGCGCGGAAGTAGTCGGTGCTCGAAGGGCGCCGGTCGGCTTCCGGACCGCCCTTGGTGGGGTCAGCCACCAGGCCTTCCACCGTGAAGGTTCCTGACCAACCCGCGCTGCCCAGCGGGAGCTGTGAGACGAGGCTGGCGTACTCGACTCCGGGAAGAGTCTCCACCCGCTGGAGGAGCTGCCGGAACCATGTCTGCGCCTGCCGCGGTTCCGGATACTTCAGCTCGGGCAGGTTGATCCGCATGGTCAGGAGGTGGTCGGGATTGAACCCTGGGTCCACCTGGAGCACGCGCACAAAGCTCTTGATCAGCAGACCCGCTCCCACCAGCAGAACCAGCGACAAGCTGATCTGGGAAACCACCACCAGGCCGCGCAGCCGCGCGCCGCGAGGACCCGAGGTCGCCCCTCGGCTGCCTTCCTTGAGCTGCGCGCTGCGCTGGCCCCCGCAGGCCTGCCACGCCGGAGCCAGGCCGAACAGGAAATTGGCGCCCAGTGAAATCAGCAGCGTGAACCCCAGCGTCCGTCCATCGATGGCCATGTCTTTGAGTCGGGGGAGATTCTCCGGGCCGAGTTTCACCAGAAGATCGCCGCCCCACAAGGCCAGGAGCAGTCCCAGAGCGCCGCCCAGCAGTCCCAGGAGACAGCTTTCCGTCAATAACTGGCGGATCAGGCGGCCCCGGCCAGCACCCAGCGCCGCGCGGATGGCGATCTCCCGTTCCCGGGCGGAGGCGCGCGCCAGCAACAGGTTGGCCACGTTGGCGCAGGCAATCACCAGAAGCAGAGCCACCGCGCCGAGCAGCATCAGAAGAGCCGGCCGCGTGTCTTGCACCATCTCCTCCAATAGCGGAGTCAGCCGGACGCCCCAACCGCTTCTCGGCGGGTACTGGGCGGGGTTCTTTTCTTGCAGGCGGCGCGCGATCACGTCCATGTTGGCCTGGGCCTGAGCGAGCGTCACGCCGGGCTTCAACCGGGCGACTACCGAGAGAAAGTGGTCCGCTCGGCGGTTCTCGCTCAGCGCCTCAGCGTCGAAGGCGATCGGCTTCCAAATCTCGGCCTCGCCCAACAACTCGAAGTTGGGGGGCAGGATCCCGATGACCGAGTAGACCCTGCCGCTCAGGGTGAGCGTCTTGCCGATCAGGCTCGGATCCGACCCGAACCGGCGCTGCCACACCCCGTGACTCAGCAGGACCACGTTGTCGCGGCCGGGCTGGTCCTCTTCCGGGCGGAACGAGCGGCCCAGGACCGGCTGCACCCGAAGCAGCGGAAACAGGCTGGCGGAGACGCTGGCGCCTTGGACGCGTTCCGGGCTCCCTTCCACAGTCAGGTTGAAACTGGAGCCGGTGAAGGCGGCTATGCGTTCGAAGACCTGGTTCATGGCGTGGAAGTCGGAGAATTCCGGCGGCGAAACCGCGTTCTGGTCGCGCGGCAGGCCAATGCCGGAGAGCTTGCCCCAGACCATGACGAGGCGGTCGGGTTCGTCGTAAGGCAGGGGACGGAGCAGCACCGCATCGGTCACGCTGAAGATGGCCGAGGTGGCGCCGATGCCCAGCGCCAGGGTGACCACCGCCACGGCGGTGAAGCCGGGGCTCCTGGCCAGCAGCCGGAGGGCGTGCCGGAGGTCTTGCAGGAAAGCGTTCATGACTGCATCTGCCTTTCGTGGGGCAGGCTTTCAGCCTACGGCCGGCATTCGTGTCGGCCTGGGGCGGGGCCTGGAGGCCCCGCGCAGGCTGGAAGCCCACCCCACCGTCATCATTCGTACCTCAGGGCCGCCATCGGCTCCAGCCGCGCCGCACGGCGCGCGGGAACCCAGCCCGACAGGAACGCCACCACAGCCAGCAGGAGCGCGCAGCCGCCGAAAACCGTGGCTCCCAGCGCCACCACGCCGAGAGTCCTTCTCCCCTCTTTGAGCGATTCGTTGAGCGCGGCCAGGCTGCGCCGGCCGCAGATCTGCAACGCCGGCGCCAGCCCGCACAGCAGGCCCGCCAGGACCGTGATGGCCAGCGTGAAAGCGAGCACGCGGGCCTGCTCGATGGAAACCTCCGGCTTCAGCCGTCCCAGCACCGACAGGTAGTGTGCGGCGCGCTGGGCCCGTTCCTCACCCGCCAGCCGCAAGGGCGCCCAGACCTCGGTGGCCAGCGGGAAGTCGAAATCGCGCGGCATCACGCCGATGACGGTGTATTGGCCGCCGCTCAGGGTCAGCGCCCTGCCCACCGCGCGAGGGTCTTGCCCCAGCCGCTTGGCCCACAGCCCGTAGCTGACCACAATCACCGGCCGGCCCTCGCGCTCCTCGTCGGGCGAGAAGGTGCGGCCCAGTTGCGGCCGCAGGCCCAGCACCGCGAAGAAGTCGCTGCTGACCAGAAAGCCCTGGACCCGTCCCGGGTCCCCAGTCCCGGTCAGGTTGACCTCCGAGGGCTGGTAGGCGGGCAGCATGATGATCAGCGTGGGCGAAGCACGCCACGTGCCAGCGCCTAAGCGCTTAAGCAGCCGCTAGTTAGCGTCAATTGCCCCTCGCTGCGCTGTCCGCTAGTGGGACGCCGCTGTTCGCAAGCGGGGAACTGCCGCACATGCGTGCTCGCTCCGCGTGCCGTGGTTTGGCTCTGGCCGATGGAAAGCACTTGACTTTGTACCCCGTGTAGATTGAGAATCAGTCAGGCCACCTTGCGGGGTGGACCATTGCCGACGGTTAGTTTCTCGACACAGTGCATGGAGGATTGACATGGCAACCAGAGTGCTTGTAGTGCTGTCGCTGGCGGCTCTGCTGCTGTTGACCGCGCAACCCATTCTAGGTCAAGAGGTTAGCGCGGGCATTACGGGTCGGATCATCGACCCCAGCGGGGCTGCCATCGCGGCAGCGGCCGTCACCGCCAGAGACGCTCAGCGCGGGACGGTCTGGCCGACTCAGACCAACGTAGACGGGATCTTCGCTTTCCCACGCATCCCGGTGGGCACCTACGATCTCAAGGTAGAGGTCAAGGGATTCAAGACCGCCACCCGGTCGGGGATCCAGCTCGAGCTCAACCAGCGGGCGCGCGTGGACATCACCATGGAGATCGGCGCTCTCACCGAGTCCGTTCAGGTCACCGGCGAGGCGCCCCTGCTGAACACCGATACCACGATCGTGGGTTCGGTGCTCAGCTCAAACGTGATCGTCAGCGTCCCGCTGATCACGCGCAACTTCATCATGCTGACCCTGATGGCGCCCGGGGTGACCACCACCGACCCCTCCGCCTTCGCCTCCGGCCAGCGCACCGGCGGCGGTGGCCGGCCCTACGTCAACGGCAACCGGAAAGAGGCCAACAACTTCTTGCTCGACGGCATCGATAACAACCACACCTCGGACAACCTGACCGCTTACCAGCCCAACCTGGACGCCATCCAGGAAGTAAAGATGATCACCAACAACGCCTCGGCGGAGTTCGGCAACTTCCAAGGCGGGGTGATCAATGTGACGCTCAAGAGCGGCGCCAACGAGCTGCACGGCAACCTGTTCGAGTTCTTCCGCAACGACAAGCTGAACGCCAACAACTGGGGCCGCAACTGGTCGCTGGCGCCGGACCCCAGGACCGGGAAAGCCCCGCGCACACCCATCCGGTGGAATGAGTTCGGGGGCACCATCGGCGGGCCGCTGAAGCGCGACAAGATCTTCTTCTTTGGCGACTACCAGGGCGTCCGCCGCAACACGCCCACCAGTGTGAGCACCTTCTCGGTGATCCCCGCGGAGTTCCGGCGCGGGGATTTCGCCCGGCTGCTCACCGAGCAGAACATCCAGCTCTACGACCCGCTGACCACCACCAGCACGGGCATTCGCCAGCCCTACCCCAACAACCAGATCCCGCTCAGCCAGCGCAACGTGGTGGCCACCAACCTGTTCAACTCCCAGGACCTTTACCCGCTGCCGCTCACCTCGGCGCTGCGCTTCAATCAATTGAACGCCAGCCGCAGCCAGATGATCACCGATCAGTACGACGCCAAGATCGACGCCAAGCTCACCGGGAAGGACGACTTCTCGGCGCGCTACTCCTGGAGCCGCCAGGAGTTGCCCGGCTTTAACAGCTTCCCCCTGGTCTTCGACAGCTTCAACCATGCTCCCTTCCAGGCCGGAGTGGTGAACTGGACGCGCAGCTTCAGCCCGACCTTGGTGAACGAGTTGCGCATCGGCCTCAACCGCATCACCCTGTGGAATGGCGGAGAAGACAAGGGACTGGGCAACGTGGCCGAGAAGCTGGGCATTCAGCAGGGCAATGATCGTGGACCGGGCCTGATGGCCATCACCTTCAGCGGCGGCCTGAGCAGCGGCCTGGGCAGCGCCAACATCGGCACCCAGCAGAAGTTTCCCAACAACACTTTCCACTACGCCGACAACCTGACCATCATCAAGGGCCGGCACATGATCAAGACCGGCGGCCAGTTGCTGCGCCAGCAGATGAATCCCTTCTACGCCGGGAACTATGGGCGAACCGGGCAAATCCGCTTCAATGGCCAGTACACCAGTGGGCCCAACGCCAATTCGCCGACTTCAAAGGGGTTTGCCGAGGCCGACTTCTTCCTCGGGGATGTCGAGTGGGCCGCCCGCGGCGTCAACACCGGTTCCTGGGGGCACCGCAAGATCATCCTGGGCTTCTACGTTCAGGATGACTGGCGGGTCACCGACGAGCTGACGCTGAACCTGGGGATCCGCTGGGAGTACCACAGCCCACTGGTCGAGGTCAAGAACCGCCAGGCCAACTTCGAGCCTTTCAGCGGGCGGCAGATGATCGCCGGCCAGGACGGCAACAGCCGGGCTCTCTACTACCCCTTCAAGAAGGACTTCCAGCCGCGCGTGGGCTTCGCCTGGACGCCCGCGGCGCTGGGCCGCAAGACGGTGTTCCGCGGCGCCTACACCATCTCCTCCTTCATGGAGGGCACCGGCACCAACCTCCGGTTGCCGCTCAACCCGCCGTTCAACTTCGAGTTCGAGGCCATCTACACGGGGCAGACGGCCCTTGGCTCGAAGACCGAACAGGGCCTGACCGTGTTGAAAGCGGCGGACCCGTACCGGAACGCTACCATCCGTCTGTGGGATCCGTTCGTGCGTCCGGCCAACGTGCAGCAGTGGAGCTTGATCATCGAGTACCAGTTGCCCTCCCAGACGGTGGTCACCGCCGGGTACGTCGGCCAGCATGGCACGCACCTGATCGTGCCCATGCCGTACTTCCAGCGGCGGCTGACGGCCCCAGGGGTGAGCCAAGTCAGCCCGTACCTGAGCGGCAACCCGCAACTGGCCAGCATCGCGCAGATCTCCGGCACCGAGGCCTGCGGCAACCAGCGCTATGATTCGCTCCAACTGACGGCGCGCAAGCGGCTCACCAAGGGCCTCGAGTACCAGTTGTCGTATACCTGGTCGAAGGGCATGAGCGACGCCATCGGCTATTACGGCGAGGGCGGCCAGGCGGCCTCACAGTCGGCTTACTGGCAGAACCTTTACGACCGCAAGGGCGAGTGGGGGCCGACCTACTTCGATGCCGCGCACATGCTGAGTCTGGCTTACAGCTACGACCTGCCGTTCGGCAAGAGCAGGAGGTACGGCTCGAACCTGCACCCGGTGATCGACGGTGCTCTGGGCGGCTGGAGCATGGGCGGGGGTCTCACGCTGCGCAGCGGCTTCCCGCTTACCATCCAGGCTACGGACCGCTCCGGCACTAAGTCCCGCGGGGCGCGGGCCGATCGCGTCGGCAACGGCAAGGGCCCTCAGCAGGTCGGCCCGGGCAACACCTGGCTCGACAAGTCGGCGTTCAAAGAGCCGGTCTCCGGCACCCTGGGCAACACCGGCATCGGTGTGGTCCGCGGGCCGGGCTGGAAAGGCCTGAACCTGTCCTTGAACAAGTGGTTCTCTGTGACCGAACGGTGGCGGCTGGAGTTCCGCTCGGAATTCTACAACCTGACCAACACGCCACAGTTCAGCTCCCCGAACCGGAACGCCTCCAGCGCCACGTTCGGTGAGATCACCGGCGCGCAAGGGGACCGCAACATCCAGTTCGCGCTGAAGCTGCACTTCTGAGGATTCGCTAGTTGGGGCCGGGCCTGCCCGGCCCCTACAGCAACTCTGTATCCAGCGGCGGCTCCGACGTTGGTGGCCGGAGGCCGTCGGGTGCGGGTTCGCGCCCCCCCAGGCAGGCGCGCAGCTCGTCCGCCGAGCCGCCGAAGAAGGACTCGACAAGCTGCTCGACCGCCAGGCGGCGCAGCTCGTCGCGGCTCACCAGGGGCGCGTAGAGGAATGAGCGCCCGAGCTTGTGCCGCGTCACCAGCCCCTTGCGCGCCAAGCGATCCAGCACGGTCATGACCGTGGTGTAGGCCAGCGGGCGTGCGGCTGCAAGTTCCTGGCGGACGGCGCGCACGTTGCCCTCCCGCAAGGCCCAGAGGGCCTTCAGGCACTCCAGTTCGAGCGGCGGCGGGATCTCAAGCGGGCCGTGGCGCGGCATCCTCACTGGTCCTCGCGCCCCTCCTCCAGCGCCCGGCTGAGTCTTTCGCCGAACAGGCTCATCGGTTCGGCCTCGCTCGGCTGGACCGGCGCCGGCGGCGCCGCGGGCGCGGCTTCCTCGTCCCCCTCGGCCAGGTACTTCAGCTTCTTGAGCACCACGCGCGCGAGCGAGGGGTTGTAGCTGGTCCAGTGGCCTTCCACCTGGCGGTCTTGCTCGACGATCGCCCGCATGCAGTCCAGCTTGGCATCCAGGTCGTCGAGGTAGTGCAGCGCCAGGGCTTCGGGAAACACCGGAAGCTTGGGCGAGCCGAACTCGAGCGTGCCGTGGTGGCTCACCACCAGGTGCTCGAGGAGCGAGCGCAGGCGGGCGGGGAACTCCGGCAGCGCGCGCAGCTTCTGCTCGATGAGCCGCAGGCCGATAGCGATGTGGCCGACCAGTTGCCCCTCGCTCGAGTAGCCGAAGCTGCGCTCGTAAGCCAGCTCGTAGATCTTGCCGACGTCGTGTAGGATCGCCCCGGCCAGCAGCAGATCCACGTCCAGGCTGGGGTAGTGGCTCGCCGCCAGCCGGCAAAGCTGGCACAGCGAAAGCACGTGCTCGAGCAAGCCGCCCAGGTAGGCGTGATGAATGTACTTGGCCGCCGGCGCGCGCTGGTAGCGGCGCGCGATCTCCTCGTCATTCAGGAACGACTCGACCAGCGCCCGCAAGTGCGGGTTGCCCATCGCGGCGCCGATCTGGCGCAGCTCGGCCAGCATCTCGCCGCGGTTGCGCTTCGAAGCCGGCAGGTAGTCGGCCAGGTCCACCTCGCTTTCCTCCAGCTTCCGCAACTTGTGGATGGTCAGTTGGAGGCGGTTGTTGTACACCTGGAGGCGGCCCTTCACCTTGACGAAATCGTCGCGCTCGAAGGCGTCCACCACCTCGGCGACGTTGTCCCACATCTTGGCGTCGATTTCGCCGGTGCGGTCCCCCAGGGTCAGCGAAAGGTAAGGTTCGCCGGTCTTCTTCTGGCGCACCTCCTTGGAGTGGACCAGCAGCGTGGTCAGGACGTCGTCGTTCGCGTGCAGCTCGCTGAGGCGGGGAAACTCGCTCATGCGGTCAGCTTCCCGAGCTGCGGGCCCTCACCGTGGTCTTGGTGAAGGGAAGAGGAATCATCCACAACAGCCGGAGCCGCCGGATGCGGGAGGCCACTTCCTCCTTGGTGACGGTTTGGGGTTTGAGCTGGGCCGGATCCTTCCAGGCGGTGTCTTTGCCGGCCGCGGCGCCCGAGTCCACCCAGCCGCTGCGGATCTCCAGGAAGGCCTCCAGCCGCAGCTTGGTGAGGTAGGCGCGCACGGCGGGCTGCATGCGCGGCGCGTACAGCCTCTCCATGGCTTCGTTCTCGACCGCCTCGAAGGGCTGCAAGCCCGCTGCGTACCGTTCCTCCACTTTCAGGATCAGGAACCCGTTGGGCTGGCGCAGCGGGTCGGTCACGTAGCCCCGGCCCTGTTTGAACACGATGTCCTCGATCTCCTTCTTGAGTTCCCCGCGCTTGAACGCCCCCAGCTCGCCGTAGTTGGGAGCGGTGGCGGCGTCGGAGTTGTCCCGCGCCAGGTTGCCGAAGTTCTCCTTCTTGCGGGCACGCTCGACGAGGTCCTTGGCCTTCTTCTCCGCGGCCGCCACGCCGGCAGCGTCCTTGCCTTCCGTCAAGATGAAGATCTCCCGGAGCAGGACTTGCTCCTCCCGCACGAATTCGTTTTTGTGCTCCTCGTAGTACTTCTGCACTTCCGCCCGGGGAATGTTGATCTTCGAGCCCACTTCCTGCTGAACGACCCGCCGGGTCAGGATGCCGTCCTTGGTCAGCTGCTTGAAGTCCTCGAACGGCGTGCCGGTCTGCTCGCGGATGAACTGCTGGAACTTGTCCGGGTCGCTCATCTTGTATTGCAGTTGCAGCTCGGCCAGGTACTTGCTCACCTCGGTGTCCACGTTGATGTTGAGCTCCTTGCCTTTCTGCACCAGCAGGAGCTGGTCGATGCGCTCCCGCAGCATGTCGCGGTCGGCCTCTTTCAAGGCCTGTTCGAGCTGGGCCGCGCTGGCCCCTTGGCGCTTGAGCTCGGCCTCGATCTGGCGGTGGGTGTGTTCCAGCTCGCCCTTGGTGATGACCTCGTTGTTGACCTTGGCGACGATCAGCTCGACCAGCTTGACGTCGGCGCTCAGAGCGAGTCCGGGGCACAGCGCCAGCCCCAGCCAAACCGCACACTTGGTGGTCATACCGTCACCCCATCAGTTTACTATCTACGGACGTAGTTCCGACAACTGCCGCTTCAGCAATTCCAGCACCGCCCCGGGGCCGCCCAAGCCTTCCGCGGGCAGACGCAGCACTCCCGCTGGCGTGAACTGCGCTCCCGGGGTTGCGCCCACCAGCGCCATCAGCCGCCGGGGATCGGCCTTCGACGCCCCGTGGAACTTCACTTCCAGCCACCCGGCTCGCCGGAGCACCGACTCGATGCCCAGCTTCTCCGCCAGCGTCTTCAGGACCGAGTACTGGAACAGGTGAGTCACGGCGTCCGGCGGCGGGCCGTAGCGGTCTTCGAGTTCGGCCCGGATCCGCTCGCATTGCTCGGGCGTCCCGGCTTCGGCGATGCGCTTGTAAGCCCGCAGCCGCTGGTGCTCGTCGGCGACGTATTCCGGTGGGATGCGGATGTCCAGGCCCAGGTTGAGGCTGGTGTGGATCTCCGGCGCCACTTCCTCGCCCTTCATCTCCCGGATGGTCTCCTCGAGCATCCGCACGTACATATCGAATCCCACGGCGTTGATGTGACCGTGCTGCTCGCGGCCCAGCAGGTTGCCGGCGCCCCGCAGCTCCAGATCCAGGGCCGCGATCTTGAAGCCCGCGCCCAGGTCGCTGAACTCCTTCAGCGCCGCCAGCCGCTTGCGCGCCAGTTCGCTCAGCTCGGTGTCCGGGGGAACCAGCAGATAGGCGTAGGCGCGGCGGTTGGAGCGCCCCACACGGCCGCGGAGCTGGTAGAGCTCGGCCAGCCCGTAGCGTTCCGCATTCTCGACGATCATGGTGTTGGCCAGTGGGATGTCGATTCCATTTTCGACAATTGTAGTTGCCAGCAGCACGTCGCTTTGGTGCCGCATGAAACTCAGCATCACCTTCTCAAGCTGGGCCTCGCTCATCTGCCCGTGCCCCACCGCTATGCGCGCCCAGGGCACCAGTTCCTGAAGCATCGCCGCCCGCGACCAGATCGTTTCGACGCGGTTGTGGATGAAATAGACCTGTCCGCCACGGCTGAGCTCCTGCTCGACGGCCGCCCGGATGAGTTCCGGCTGAAGGTGGGCCACCACGGTGTGTATGGCGAGGCGGTCCTTGGGTGGGGTCTCGATGACGGACAGGTCACGCAGCCCCACCAACGACATATGTAGTGTTCGGGGGATGGGCGTGGCTGTCATCGTCAGCACGTCCACGTCCTTTCTCAGTTGCTTGAGCCTTTCCTTGTGCCGCACCCCGAAGCGCTGCTCCTCATCGACCACCAGCAGGCCCAGGTCGCGGAACTCGACGTCCGGGTACAGCAGCCGGTGAGTGCCGATGAGGATATCCACCTTGCCGTCGGCCAAGTCGGCAAGGATAGCCTTGATCTGGTGACGCGACCGGAAGCGGCTCAGCATCTCGACGCGCACCGGGAAGGGGGCGAAGCGCTGCCGGAAGGTCTCGTGGTGCTGGAAGCAGAGCACGGTGGTGGGGGCCAGCACGGCGATCTGCTTGCCGTCGCCCAGGGCCTTGAAGGCCGCGCGCATGGCCACTTCGGTCTTGCCGAAGCCTACGTCGCCGCACAGCAGCCGGTCCATGGGCGTGGTCTGCTCCATGTCGCGCTTGATGTCACGGATGGTGGTGAGCTGGTCGTCGGTCTCGACGAACTCGAAAGCGTCCTCGAACTCGCGCTGCCAGTTCGAGTCGGCCGAGAAGGCAAAGCCCTCGGCCAGGCGGCGCTCGGCGTAGAGCTTCAGCAGCTCGTCGGCCATGTCGCGCAGCTTGGCTTTGACGCGGGTGCGGGTGCGGTTCCAGGTGAGGCCGCCCAGCCGGTCGAGCACTGGCGTGTGCTCGCCTGCGCCGCGGAATTTCTGCACCAGGTCCATGCGGGCCAGGGGCACGTAGAGCTTGTCCTGGCCGGTGTACTCGATGAGCATGTAGTCGCCGGCCTGCCCGGCTTGGGTGAGTTCCCGCAGACCCAGGAAGCGCCCCACGCCGTGTTCGCGGTGCACCACGTATTCGCCGGGCTTCAGATCCGCCAGGTCGGCCGCGAACGCCGCCAGAGTGCTGCGCGCAACGGGCGCCCGCATTACGCGCTCCGAGGGCCCGAACAGGTCCTCCGTGCCGAAGATGGCCAGACGGGCTTCCGGAAACACTGCTCCCCGGCGGACCAGACCCTTCACCAGGAACGTGCTGGCCACCGCCCCGGCCAAGTACGAGCGTTCGAGCAGGTAGGGGGGCATCCCCTCGGAGGGTTCGATGCCCAGGTGGAACGGGACGCTGTATTCCTGAAACAACTCCGCCAAGCGCTCCAGCTCACCGCTGGAAGCGCCGAAGAACACCACGCGGCCCCCGGAATCCACCAGGGAGCGGGCCTCGGACACCGCCACCTGGATGTTGCCCTGGAAGCTCATCGAGGGCCGCGTGCTGATGTGGAGACCCGGTGCTGCGGAGGACACTTCCAATTCCCGCACCGAAACCTGCGCAGCCTGTTGCGCCTGAGCCGCCAGCTCGTTCCAGTGGAAGAAGATCCGCCCGGGCGGGCACAGGTCCGTCCGTTCGAGCTCCTCCAGCCGCTTCCACAGCCGCTCGGCGGCGCCTTGGATTTGCTCGGGCTCGTCCCAGACGACCACGGGCTTCTCCACCAGACCGAAGACCGAACCCTGGCGGGGCCGGGCCAGGGGAGCGAGAACTTCCCAGCCCGGAAACGGTTCGCCGCGGCCGGGGGCCAGCTCCGGGCCGAGTAGGCCGGCAAGCTGCGCGAACAGCTCAGGCGACTTGGGGTGCTCGAGCAGCGGCAGCAGGGTGCACTGCTCGATCTTGACGACCGAGCGCTGCGAGTCCACCTCGAAGCGCCGCATCGACTCGATCAGGTCACCGAAGAACTCGATGCGGACGGGCTTGGCGCCCTCGGGCGGAAAGGCGTCGAGAATGCCGCCCCGGATCGAGTACTCGCCCACCATCTCGACCGGCTCCCGGCGCTCATACCCGACGCTCTCCAGGTGGGCCGCCAGCTCCTCGAGCGGGGTCTCGTCGCCCACGCGCAGGGTGAGGGCAAGCTGGCGGTAGTACTCGGGCGCCTCCGTGCGCAGCAGGGCGGCGGCCACCGGCAGCACGGTGATCGGCACGCGCTCGGTGGCCAGTCGCCACAGGCCCACGGCGCGCTGTTCGTTGATCTCGGCGTGGGGCGACAGGCGCTGCCCGGGGAGCACGTCCAGAGCCGGCAGGAGCTGCGGGCGCGGCCCACCGCGGCCGGCTTCGAGCAGGTCGAAGAAGGCGCCGATGGCCTCCGCCAGCCTCTCGGCCTCCTGGTTGCCGTCCACCACCACCAGCAGCGGCCGCTCCACCGCCTGCCACACCAGCACCGTGTAGAGCGCCTTGCCCGTGGTAGTCAGCCCCGAGAGCGCCACCTGGCACGGCTGGCCCGTGCCGGCCGCGTGCAGCACCTCCAGGAAAGCCGTGTGGCGGCCCAGGCCCAGCAGCAGGTCGCGGATGGCTGGATGGGTCAAGGTTGGCGTCGAAGTATCTCTTCTACTATACCGGTAGTAGAACAGCCGGGCTCCAGAGCCAGCGCCAGCACCTGGCCGCCGGCGGCTTCTACCTCCTCGCGCCCGGCGATGAAGTGCGCCCAGTCGGCGCCCTTCACCAGTATATCGGGGAGCAGGGCGGCGATCAGTTCCCGCGGAGTGTCCTCGTCGAACAGGCTGACAGCATCCACGGCCTGGATGGCGCAAGCCAGCTCGACGCGCTCGCTCTCGGGGATGAATGGGCGGGTGGGGCCCTTGAGGCGGGCGACGCTCGCGTCGGTGTTCAAGGCCAGGATGAGCACGTCGCCCAGGGCGCGCGCCCGCTCCAGCAGCCGCACGTGGCCGGGATGCAATATGTCATAGCAGCCGTTGGTGAACACCACCACCTTGCCGGCGCGCTTCCAGGCGGCGCGCGCGGCGAGTAGTTCCG
>CAZIRH010000093.1:0-12811 GCA_964541065.1 uncultured Solibacteraceae bacterium | reverse complement strand
GCCGGGCTGGCCCGCGGAGGCGCTCTTCTCGCCCGGCGTGATGGCGGGCGACAGGCTGTATCTTTCCGGTGTGTTTGGCCGGGGCCAGCAGGATCCCGCGCAGCAGGTGCAACAGGCCCTCGACCAGATGCGCGAGGTGTTGGCCGCCGCCGGGTTGGACTTCCGCCACATGGTCTTCGTGAACCCCTACCTCACCCCGGCCATGCCGATGGACGTGATGAACCGCGTCTACGCCCGGCACTTCGAGTCCGGCAATAGCCCGGCTCGCGCCACCATCCGCGTGGCCGGCTTGCCCGGCGGCGCCGGCATCGAGTTCACCGGCGTGGCCATCGCCGACCTCGCCAGACGGCAGGCGGTCCGTCCCAAGAACATGGCGCCCAGCCCCACGGCCAGCCCGTGCGTCTGGGCGGATGATACGCTCTTCTGCTCCGCCAAGGCCGGCTTCATCCCCGGCCCGCGCAGCGGCATCTACGCGACGACGGTCGAGCACCAGGTCCGGCAGACCATGCGCAATCTGCTCGACGGCCTGAAGGAGGCGGACCTCGATTTCTCGCACGTCGTGGCCAGCAACGTCTACCTGGACGCGATCGAGGACTTCGCCCGCATGAACCGCGTCTACGCCCAGTACTTCGCGGAAGCCCCGCCCACGCGTACCACCATCCAGCCCGCGCCCTCCCTCGAGCGCAAGCCCGACCCGGATGACCGCTGGCCGGTCCTCGAGCAGGTGGCGGTTATTGCGGTGCGGTAGGGGCGTAGCGGGGCCGAACCAGCAGCAAGTACGACGCTGCGCCGATCAGCAGCAGCGCCGAGATTATTTCCATCGGCGCTTCATATCCGCGGGTGGCCGGTTTGAACCAGCCCGTCACCAGGGGCGCCACAATGCCCCCGAGGTTGGAAGCGCAGTTCTGTACCCCGACGATCAGTCCGATAGCGGCGCCCGGGAACAGCGTCTGCGTCAGCGCCCAGTAGTTGGCCGTGGCCAACCCTAGCCCGGACAGCGAAAGCACTACAAAGAACAGCGCCACGCCTTGCGATTCCGCCAGCGCTCCGATCACCTCGGTGGAGGCCAGCACCAGGCCGGCGATGGTGAACGCCTTCCGCACTCTTACCGGCTCGCCACCCCGGGCGATGATCCGGTCCGCCACCCAGCCGGCCAGCGCCGCTACCAGGGCCATGCCCCCGAAGCTGAACATGGTGTACCAGCCCATGGTCGTGGGCGGAAGCTTGCGGCCCTCCTGGAGATAAGTCGGCAGCCAGGTCATCGAGAAGTAGACGTAGTAGTTGTAGGCGAAGGTGCCGAGGATGATGCCCCACATCACCGGACTAGCCAGCACGCGTCCGAAGGGGATCGACGGTGTGCTGCTCTGGCGCGCGGCTTCCCGCTGGAGTTGCCGGTCGTCGTTCTTGACCAGCAACAGCCAGGACGCCAGCCAGAGCAACCCGCCCAATCCCAGGATGACGAACATCCAGCGCCAGTTGAAGGCTCCTATGAGTGCCACCACGATGGGGCCCGCGATCGCCGGGCCGATCTTCGTGCCCGTCATGTAGAGGCCGACCGCCAGCCCACGTTCGCTCTCAGCGTAGTGAAAGCGGATCCAGCGCATGCTGGCCGGTGTCACCACGGACTCCCCGATGCCCAGCAAGAGCCGCAGCAGCAGGATCTGCCAGACGGCGTTCACCGCCCCGGTAACCGCCGAGACGACGCACCAGAACAGGAAGCCCAGCGCGTACGGGAACTTCACGCCCCAGCGATCCACCACCCAGCCGGCCGGGATCTGGAGCAGGGCATAGGTCCAGAAGAAGGCCGAATTCAAGACCCCGCGGTGGGAATCGGTGAGCTGGAGCAGCTTCTTGAACTCCTCCAGCGCCACTACCACCGACAGGTTGAACCGGTCCACGTAGGCGATCACCATGCCCAGGCTCAACAGGCCGACGATCAACCGCTTGCGCGACGCGTGCATGGCCAGAATGTGAGAAGGTATCACAAGCAGGTGCGGCGGCGCTGGAGCAAGCTACGGCTCGCGCCGGAAAGCTTCCAGCGTCCAGGCCTCTTCGCCCCGCGAAGAGTGCCGCAGGATGTACAGGTTGCCGTCCTGGGCGCGGATGCGGAACCAGGTGTCCTCCGGGCCGTACCACTGGTCCACGACCTCTTCCACCTCGAAGCAACGGTCGCGCAGATAGAAACGCAGGGGCCGCTCATCGGCCTTGTAGCCCGCGTAGCACTCCACCCGCACCCGCATGGCCGCGCCCCGGCAGACCCTACCCGCCGGCCAGGTAGGCGAAGCGCAAGATGAACAGGGCGGTCAGCACGTAGACCAGCCAGCTCACCGTCCGCCCTTCGCCGCGAAAGACTTTCAGCAGCGTGTACGCAATGAACCCGATGGCGATGCCGTTGGCGATGCTGAAGGTGAGGGGGATGATCAACATGGTGAGAAAGGCCGGCATCGCCACGACCGGGTTGGACCAGGGGATTTCGGCCACCGTGGAGACCATCAGCCCCCCCACAACGATCAGCGCGGGGGCCGTCACGGCCGGGGGGAGGAAGCCCGCCAGCGGGGCCAGGAACAGCGCCAGCACGAACAACAGCCCGGCTACCACCGCGGTGAAGCCGCTGCGCCCACCGACGCTGACGCCGGCCGCGCTTTCGATGTAGCTCACCACCGGCGAGGTGCCCGTCAGCGCACCCAGGATGGTGGCGGAAGCGTCCGTGAGCAGGATCCTCTCGACGCGCGGAATGCGGTTCTGCCCGTCCATCAGCCCGGCCTTCTTGGCCACGCCCACCAGCGTACCGATGTTGTCGAACAAAATGACGAACAGAAACACGAAGACGATTTCCAGGAACCCGAGGCCCCAGGCGGAACGAAGGTCCAGCTTCAGCGTAGCGGCCGTAATGTCCGACCAGCGCAGCGGCTGCGGCTGCCAGTGCGTCAGGCCGAAGGCCGCTCCGACCGCGGTAGTGGCGAGTATGCCGACCAGCATCGCGGCTCGCACGCGCCAGGCCATCAGCACCGAAATCACCAGCAACCCGAGCAGCGCCAGCAGCGTGTTCGGATCCCGCAGGTTGCCCAAGGCCACCGTGGTTTTCGGGTTGGCCACCACGATCCCCGCGTTGTGCAGCCCCAACAGAGCCAGGAACAGCCCAATGCCGGCGGCCACCGAGGCGTGCAGTTCGACCGGCACCGCCGACATGACGAGCTGGCGGACGCCGGTCACCGTCAACAGCACGAAAGCCACGCCCGCCAGAAAGACCGTGCCCAGAGCGACCTGCCAGGCGAGACCCGTGCCTATGACCACCGTGTAGGCGAAGTAGGCGTTGATCCCCATGCCCGGCGCCAGCGCGATGGGGTAACGCGCGTAGCAACCCATCAGCAGGCTGCCCACCGCGGCGCACAGGCAGGTGGCCGCCATCGCGGCGGCCGCAGGCACCCCGGCCTCGGCCAGCATCGCGGGGTTGACGAAGACGATGTAGGCCATCGTCAGGAAGGTCGTCACCCCGGCCAGGATCTCGGTGCGCCAGTTGGTGCCCAGGCGCCGGAATTCGAAATAGCGTTCGAGTCTGCTGCGAAGCACGGAGCTCATGTCACCCCGCCGCAGGCGGTTCCGCCCGCGATCGAACAGAGATGAACAGGGTATCACGCCAGGGGGCTTCAGGCCCAATGGATCCCGTGCCGCCGGCCCGGCGCGGCGCTATTCAACACCCAGCCGCATTGCGGCGGAAGGTCGAATGGTCCTCCTGTCGTCCCGCACCACGCCTTCCCCGCGTGTCTTGAAGAATGCCACTACAGGAAAGTGATCCGACGTCAGTCGGACTTCCGGGTCTTCAGGGTGGTCCGTCAGAATGCCGGTTGCAACACGCCGTGCCTGGATGAACTCCTCCATCGTGTCTGCCGAGAGCACACAGTGATCATAGTTACTAGACGGCAAGCCCCCTGTGCCCACGGAACCCCGCGACGTGGATGTGTGGACCGTCACCACGAACCTGCGCTCGCCGGATTGAAAGCGCGGGTCTCCCTCGAACACCGAGTCCAGCGTGATTCCGTTCCGCCCCATCTGCCCGCTTAGAGCAGAGGGGATGTTGAAGTCACCGCAGACAATCACGTCGGGGTCGTGCTGTGGTTGATTGAAGTACCAGTCAAGGTAGTCGAGCACGTGCCGGAGTTCCTTCGCGCTTTGAGAAGTGTCCCCGTCCGCGAAGACCAGGTGCACGTTTATCAGCGTGAAATCGAAGTCTCCAGCCTCGAACTGGCCCACGGTCGGCGGATGGGTCGTCCGGTTCGTATCGAGGATGAGCCTTCCGTCCAAGTCCTTTTGGTCGGCTACAAAGAGCGCGAAGGCATCTCGGAGCGTCACGCCGGGCCTGTGCCACAACCCATTGTCCATGCCATCTGTGGTGTCGAAGAAGGAACCCTGCCACGCCGTTGCACCACCGGGAAGCAGCGTTCGGAGCAGGTCAGCGGACTCGGCGTTGGGGATCTCCTGGGCAGCCAGAATCTGGTACGTCCCGCCGAACATGGCAGCCAGCGCCGCTTGGACCATCGGAGGTCGCGTTGCGCCTGCCGAAGTTGATGTCCCGCCGACCTGCGTGTTCCACGAGATCAGGGCCAGCCAGTCCTGCGGTACGCCGATCCGGTCGTGTGGGATCTCCGGCAGGACGGGCACACCGGGATCATGCTTGAGTTGCTGCAACCTTTCTTCGATGAGCGGCCCAGTTCCGTCCTGCCCACTGGCCGGAGTGCCGATGGCCAGCGTGACTCCTGCTTGGGAAGCGGCGGCTCCGACTGTGACGGTCACAGGAACCGCGAGTCCAGCTTCCGCGCCATCCGGTATCTTGGCGTTGATTTGCACGACGCCGCTCACCAGACCAGGCGCCGCACCCGCGTAGAGCACCTCGGCCTCCGAGCCGCCAATTCGCACGGAAACCGGCAACGCCAGGGTGGCCAGCTGGCTGATCACCCTGCAATCCTCGCTTGGCGGGATGGTCTGGCCCCCGCCTGTCGCGTAGACGATTACGACGGACCCCTTCGTGGCGGGCCTGGACGCGCCGTTTACCGTGTAGTCCTGATTGAGGATCGCGCCCTGGCCCACCCCGGAAGAGCTGAGCGTGAAGACACCCGGTGCACTGGGCGCCACCGGGAGTGTGACCTTGTTGGAGGCCCTGCCCTCAAACTCGACCACCACTTCCGTTGTGCTCCGGCCCCCCACCACATAGGGCACCACTGCGCTGGTTTGGTTGGCCGACGTGTAGATCATGGCCGCAGCCACCCCACCGAACAGAATCCGGGTGCCCGCCAGGGATGTCGTGACCCGCTGCCCGTCGGGGGTTAGTTGCAGTGTCGCAGGGCCGGTGGGACCGAGTCCTGACCCGAATATTGTCAGGATTTCGCCGGGCGCCACAGAGCCGCTGCTGAAACTCGCTGCGTTCACAACGCCACCCGCGGCAATTTGAGGAGCGGGAACCGCTGCTCCACAAGGGCTCAAAGGCGACCGGGTGTTACGCGGGGCCGGCGACCCGACGGTGAAATCGGCACGCTTGTTGTCTGTGTCCGTGCACCCGCCTGACCGCCGGATGGCGGCTGTGGTGTTGCTCAGTTCGGCGGCAGGACTGCCTTCCGCGGCGTTGGCGGCTCCGTAGCCGACGAGATCCACCACGGAAGCGCCGCTCGGGGCTGAACTGCTACCGCTCGCCGACGCGTACTGAACCGACCAGCCGCTGACATTGACCGGCGCGTTTCCCCGATTGAATAACTCGATGAAGTCGTTGCGAAGTGTCGCACCCGCATTGCCACCGCCACCATAAAGTTGGCTGATAACTATTCCACTTGACCCACTTTGGGCGTGGCCAGTGCGGAGAAGCGGAGCACAGGTGAAAACGACCGAAGCAATAGCCGCTACGGACAGCTTCATGGCCACGCTCCCACCTATCAGTTCGGTTGTTGGAGACTACGGCAGAATCATAACGCCGAGGGGTCCCACGCAGGTGGCTGCCATCGCGGCGGCCGCAGGCACCCCGGCCAGGATCTCGGTGCGCCAGTTGGTGCCCAGGCGCTCGAACTCGAAGTGCCGCTCCAGCCTACGCGTAACTGGCGGCCGCTCCGGCATTCTTGGCTCCGCGTTCGCGGGTGATCCGCTCCAGGTAGCCGCTCTGCCGGAAGGCTTTCAGGGGATCCTCGGGCAGTCCCTTGGCGCGCCGCCACTCCTTGAGCATCCCTCGCACGTCGGTGGCGAAGGCCGCCTTCAGGCATTCCTCGGCGTCCACCAGCTCGCATTGCTGCTGATAGCGCTCGAGCGCCGCGTGATCCACGAGCGCGGCCTTGGCGTACAGCTCCTGCGCCGTGACCGCCGTTTGGATCATCTCCTCGATCTTCCCCTTGAGGTTGTGGCTCTGATCGACCATGTAGGCGATGTCGGCCTGGCGCCCGGTCTGGAACTCAAAGAGCGCGATTTCGTGGAAGATGCGGAAAATCTGGTAGGGGTCGATCGAGGCCATGGTCAGGTCGTCGTCGGCGTAACGGCGGTCGTTGAAGTGGAACCCGCCCAGCATGTCCTCGCTCAGCAGCCAGGCCACGATCTGCTCGATGTTCTGCGCCTGGTAATGGTGGCCCGTATCGACCAGCACCCTGGCCTGCGGCCCGGCCGCACGCGCCAGCAGCAGGGCCATGCCCCAATCGGCGATGTCGGTGTGGTAGAAGGCCGGCTCGAAGGGCTTGTACTCGACCAGCATCCGCTGGTTCGGCCCCAGCCGCAGGTGCGCCGCCCGGAGACCCTCGGTGAACCACTGCTTGCGCTGCCGGATGTTCGCCGTGCCGGGGAAATTCGACCCGTCGGCGAACCACAGCGAGAGGTCGCGGCTGCCAGTGTCTCTCGAGATCTCGATCGAATCCAGGATGTGATCGAGCGCGGCCTCGCGGGCGGCTGGATCCGGGCTGCCCAGCGAGCCGTGCTTGTAGATCTGGTCCTGGAAGACGTTGGGGTTGATGGCCCCGATGCGCACGCCGTGCTGGGCCGCCAGCCCCGTCACCTCCGTCGCGCTGCTCTTACCCTCGGGGAAGTCCCAGAGCACGTGGACCGCCACCGTGGGGCAGCACCCGGTGAACTGGTGCACCTGCCCGGCGTCGGCCAGTTTCTCCTCAGTCGTGGTGGCCGCGGCGGGCTGTATGAACTTGCCGAACCGCGTGCCGGTATTGGCGAAGCCCCAAGAGGGCAGCTCGATGCGAAACGCGTCGAGCGCCTTGAAAACCGTGTCTTGTTGGGTTGCGGGCATTCTGATACTCCTTCGAGAACCAACAGGCTATCACTTTCCGCGGGTCCAGTCCTGCCGGCCCAGGAACTCCAGAAACCGCCGCGCCGTGCGATCCAGGTTCTCGAGCGAACCGCCGCCTTCCAGCACCGCGCACATCTCATAAGCCACATGCCCCTGGTAGCCGACGTTGCGCAGTCCCTCGAAGAACGCCGCGTAATCGACCAGCCCATCGCCAGGCGGCACGGCGCGCACCACATCCGGCTGCTGCCGGACGTAGTTCACCAGTTGCGGCTCGTAGCGGTAGCGCGGATGCACGACGTAGTCCGCCACCGTGGTCCAGGCAATCCACGGCCCGACCGCCTCGACCGCCTCCCGCAGCGCGGCGCCCGAGAGGCCCTGAAGGAACGGCGACCACGCATCAAAGGCCAGCTTGATATTCGGCTCGCCGGCTTCTCTGAGCAGCCAAAGCAACTGCTCGTGGTGCGCGGCCAGATCGTGGTGGTTCTGGAGCAGCAGCGTGACCCCGTAGCGCGCTGCTTGCCGCGCCGCAAGCCTGATACCCCTGACCAACTCGCCCCACTGCGCGTTGTAGGGCACGTTAGCGCGTTCGTAGCCGGTGAAGATGCGCAGGCGCGTGGTGTCCAGATCCGCCGCCAGGCGGCAGAGCGCCTCGACGTAGGCGGCGTTCATTTCCGCCGCAGGGATGCCCGGGCGCTCCAGGCCGGCCGTGAAGTCCGTGTAGCCCATCAGGGCCGCCAACTCCAGGCCCAACTCCCGGATGCGCTGCTTCAAAGCCTGCCGCGCGCCGGCGTCGTAGTCCAGGGGCGAGACGTGCGGGCGCTTGGCCACCAGCGCCACCGCCGGGTAGCCGAGCTCGACGGCCTTCTCGAGAAAAGCCTCCACCCCCAGCAGGGAGTGCCCCGGCCACGCCCCCGCGTAGCTGACGGAGTGAAGAACGGGAACGTACTTCATGGCCGCGCCCCTTCTGACTCCTCCGCCAGTTCATACCCCCGCTCGGCAATCTGCGCCGGAATGACCTCGGAGGCGTGCCCGTGCAGCGCGAAGATCTGCCGCACCAGGTCGCAGACTCCCTCGAAGCCCCGCTCATAGAAGACCAGAATCGAGGGCCCGGCCCCGCTCAGCGCGCAACCCAGCAATCCCGGCGCCCGCAATCTGAGGATCTCCTCCAGACCCGGTACGAGCGGCGCCCGGTAGGGCTGGTGGAAGCGGTCTTCGAGGGCGGCGGGGAAGGCGGTGGCAGTGCCCGTAGCCAGGGCGGCGATCAGCAAGGCGGCCCGCTGCACGTTGAAGACGGCGTCCGCGCGGGAATAGGAGTCGGGAAGCACGGCGCGCGCCGTGGTGGTGGGCAGGTCGAAGTCCGGCGTCACCACGGCCACGCCGAAGCGCGCCGGCAACTCCAGGCGCACCGCCCGCGCCACGCCGCCGGAGTCGATGGCCGCGGCCACGATCGAACCGAGCACGCAGGCCGCCACGTTATCGGGGTGCCCTTCGATGCGCGCCGCCTCGTCCAGGATCCGCAGCGGCTTCCAGTTCAGCCCCAGCACCCGGTCGGCGATCACCACCCCGGCGGTCAGCGCGGCGGCGCTCGAGCCCAGCCCCTTGCCGATCGGGATCTGGTTGTCGATCTCCAGCTCGATGGGCGGCAGCGTCTCGCGCACGTCCCGCGCCACGGCCAGCGCGGTCTGCCAGATCAGGTTGTCCTCGCCACTGGGAATCTGCTCGGCGTCCCGCCCGCGCGCGCGGATGGCGAGCTGCGGCGCCGGGCGAAAGCGGCACTCCAGATAGATCGCCAGCGCCAGGCCCAGTGCGTCAAAACCCGGCCCCAGGTTGGCGCTCGAGGCCGGGACTCGCAGAGTCGCCCAGGGCATGGAGCCTAGCCGAGCGTCACTTTCTGCCCTTGCCGGCAGGAGCTATACACCGCCAGCACGATCTCCAGCGCCGCGTAGCCGTCCTCGCCCGAGACGGGCGGCGGCTGCCCGCTCCTGAGCGCCTCGCCGAAGGCCCGGAACTGCCGCTCGAACGGTGTGAGCGAGATGGCCATGGGGTCGGAGGAGCCCGACATCACGTCCGCGGCCACCGGCGCGGGCTCGCCACGGTCGTCCTGCACGTCCCAGGTGGTCAGGCGGTCGCCGGAGATGATGGCCGTGCCCTTGGTCCCGTGAATCTCGAGGCGCTCGGTGTAGCCCGGCCAGAAGGCGGTCGAGGCCTGGATGACGCCCGTGGCCCCGGCCTCATACTTGAGCAGCGCGCAGGCCACGTCCTCGGATTCGATCTTGTGCAGCGCGGAGAGCTGCCATTGGCCGAACACCTCCTTCACCGGCCCGATCAGCCAGCGCAGCACGTCCACCTGGTGGATAGCCTGGTTGATCAGCGCGCCGCCGCCTTCGGTGGCCCAGCTTCCCTTGATGGGCCGCGAGTAATACTCCGGCGAGCGGTACCACTTCACGTAGGCGTCGGCTTGGAGGATCTTCCCCAGCCGGCCATCGCGGATGGCCCGGTGCAGGAACAGGCTCGAGTCGTCGTAGCGGTGCTGGCTCACCACGCCCAGCGGGATGCCGGCCTGGTGCGCCGTCTCCACCATGGCCCGCGCCGTGCCCAGGTTGACAGCGATGGGCTTCTGTACCTGGATGGGCTTCTTCATCTCGGCGCAGATGGCCAACGGCTGGAGACGGAAATCGGGGAAGGTGCAGACGTCCACGAAGTCCACGTGGGGGTGCCGGCAGACCTCTTCGTAGGTCGGGACGAACTCGGCGCCCCACTTCTCGGCGAAGGCGCGGCCCGCCGCGGGGATCACGTCGGTGCAGACCGTCACCTGGTAGCCGATGTTCCTGTAGGCCTGGGCGTGCTTGTGAGAGATAGCGCCCGTACCGATCAGTCCTACGCGCAAGGTCTCGATCCTCCCTTCCTAAGAGCTTACACGCTCCAATCCATGCCCCTCGCCGCAAATGCTCACCTCCAGGCCCAGCGCCTTGAACATGGCGGCCTTGGCGGCCAGCGCCAGGCTGGCCCGCTCGGCGTCCGGGGCGTAGGCTACCTGGATGTGATTCGACTTGTGCCGCGCCATGAACTGATCGCGCGTAATGCCGGGCAGCACCGCGTGCATGATGGGCCACTGCGGGGTGGTGATCTGCCAGCGCCGCTCGGTTTCCTCCTGCGGCAACTGAATCACCGCGGCCCGTCCGACGTCCGCCTTCAGCTTGCCCTTGTCCACGAACACCCGGCTCCAGACGATCTCGCCCGGCTTGCCGACCCCTTTGAGCGAGCCGCCACCCCGCGGGAAGTACATGGCCGGCTGCCGCTCGCTCACCGCACCGGCGTACCCGCCGATGAAGTGCTGGGGCGGCGCGCCGCCGGAAATCTCCAGCACCCAGACGAACTGCGCGGCCCCGTCCACCGTGTACGGCTCGCCGTAGCGCACGTCGTGCAGCGTGGTCTCCGGATCCAAGCCCAGCTTGCGCCAGACGCGGTTGGTCACCAGCGCGTCCAGCCCCGCGCACTCGTCCACCTCGTTGAAGTGCGGCAGCGCTTGGCCCTGGTACAGCACGCGGCCGGTCTTCGCATCGCGCACCGGCGGCCGGTCCACGTTGTTGAGCAGCCCCTCGGCCAGGTCGGAAGCCGGCGTAAGGTCTTTCAAGCCCTGCTGGTACTGGATGCCGACGGTGTCGCAGCCGAACTCGTCAGCCATGCGCAGCGCGGCGATGTACATCTTGCACTGCGCCAGGATCTGGTCGTCGGTGAGGTCGGTTTCCGGGTTGGGGCCGGTGAGGAACCGCAGGCCCTTGGCGTCCAGCCAGGCGCGAATCTCGCGCGCTTCCTCGTCGGGCACGCGCTGCATCGCGGCATAGAGCGCCGACTGGCTCAGTCGCTCCTTGAACACGCCCGTGGCATGCAGCAGTTCGTCGGGGATGATGGCGTTGTACATGCCCATGCATCCCTCGTCGAAGATGCCCATGATGGCCTTGTCGTGCTGGAGCTCGCGGGCCAGCTTGCGCCCGATCCGGGTGGCCTTGACCGGCAGCTTGAATTCCTTGAGGCTGCGCGCGTGGCTGGTGTCATGCACCAGCGTCTCGCCGCCCAGCCACCGCCTCAGGCCCCCGACAAAGAACTCGTCCTGAAAATCGACGCTCCACAGCGTGCTGTAACGGACACCCGCTTTGGTGAGGCCCGCGTTCAGGTTCAGCAGCCCGACCAGCCCCGGCCACTCGCCACTCCAGTTGGCCACCGTCAGGACGGGCCCCTTGTGGGTCAGCAGCCCGGGGAAGACGTGATGGCTGTACTGCCAGACCGCCTCGACCACCACCAGCGGCCCGTCCCGGGGAATCTGGCGGAACACCTCGAGGCCGTACCTCTGACTATCGATAAAGCCGTGGCCTTTTTCGGGCTGGTAGGAGTGACCGCGGCGCACCTCGCGGCCCTCGCGCCGGATAGCCGCCATGACGGATTCCTCGGCCTTCTGCTGCGCGGGCCAGCACATCTGATTGGCCGAGAGGCGCAAGTCTCCGCTGGCAACGAGTATGATTTCCGACATGCCACCATTCTGACACTGTTGAACACGCGCCGGTGATGCCACCTGTTGCGAACCTCCGCGCTGATCAGCGCGGAACCTCGACCCACAGCGTCACCGGATTGCTCGCGGCCGTTCCCGAGGTAACGAACACCGGCGCCTGGCCGGCGAGCGACGCATCGCCCGGAACCCTCACATTGATTTGCCACAGGCCTCGGAACTGCGTCGGCCTGACGGCCACCAGCGGCGCAGCGACGTCGTTCACCAACACCTGTGTGCCGCCGATCCGGGTGGGCAGCGGAATCCCGCCAGCGTCGCCGGAATCCACCCCGCGGAAGTCCCCGAACGCAGAAACCAGCGCGCTGGGGGCTACCGCCACCCCGGGCTGGAAGCTGGCACCATTCAGGACCACGAGGCCGCTCGTGGCCGTGGAAGCAGGACCAGCGTTCGTGTCGGCCAGCGCGCGTCGACACTCGGGTGCGGCGCCGGTGACGTACAGCCCGTCTTCGAACCAATAGAGCTTCAGCGGCAGCGAACGGAAGTACGCCGACGGCAGCGAGAGCATCATATGAGCGTCGCCGGCCGTGGCGACGATGCGGGCCATGCCCGTGATGACCTCGGTGTCGCTGAGGTTCGGAATGGCCTGCCTCAGGTCATTGACCGCCTGGTCGAACTGCTGCTGCGACATCAGAAAGAACAGGTTGACGTGGCGTTTCGGCAGCTCGCTCGCGAGGAAATCAAGATCCGCCCTCCAGCGGTCATCCCGTGCCTGGTCGGCGCGCACCGCCGGCGCCAGGACCACGAGCAGCGCGAAGAGAAGAGCAACGGATGGCTTGACTCGGTTTCCCGGGATCATGATGGCACTGACGAACGCCAGGCCCGCCTGGTTTCCAGAGCCTCCGCCACGTTCTGAACGCGGCACGGAGGCGCTGCTGTGATATGGTAAAAGAAGACCCTCCCATAGGTCGCGCGGGCCGGTAGCTCAGACGGTAGAGCATCTGCCTTTTAAGCAGAGGGTCCCGGGTTCGAGTCCCGGCCGGCTCACC
>CAZIRH010000092.1:0-12813 GCA_964541065.1 uncultured Solibacteraceae bacterium | reverse complement strand
TGCGGCTGGCGGCGGAGTCCCGCGGCGGGTGGCGCTTCCGGCGGGCGGCCGGGGCGGTGGCGGTGCTGTTCGCCCGCTCCCACGCCCGCGCCGAGGGCGTCCACCGCGCCATGCTGGCCCGCGGTTTCCAGGGAGAGATAACGTTGCTGACCCCTGCACGGGCGGGCTGGAAAGACTGGCTGTTCCTGCTCGGCGGCGTCGCTGTGGTGGCGGCCGCGCGGTTCGGATTGGAGGGTGTGTGGAGCCGCTGATCGAGGTGCGCGGCCTGCGCTTCCGCTACGAGGACGGCACCCAGGCGCTGGACGGAGTCGATTTCCGGCTGTACCCCGGAGAAACGGTGGCCCTGTTGGGCCCCAACGGCTCCGGCAAGACCACCTTCGTGCTGCATCTGAACGGGCTGCTGCGCGGCGAGGGGCTGGTGTCGGTGGGCGGCCTGCGCGTCGAGAGGGGCAACCTGCCCCGGCTGCGGCGGAAGGTCGGGCTGGTGTTTCAGGACGCCGACGAGCAACTGTTCATGCCCACGGTGCTCGAAGACGTCTGCTTCGGGCCGCTCAACCTGGGCCTGAGCCCGGAGGCGGCGCAGGCGGCCGCGTGCCGGGCGCTCGAGCAGGTTGGCATCCCGCATCTGGGCGAGCGGGCCCCGTACCACCTGAGCGCCGGAGAGAAGCGGCGCGTGGCGCTGGCGGGCGTGCTGGCCATGCAGCCCGAGATACTGGTGCTGGATGAGCCAACCACCTTCCTGGATCCGCCGGGCCGGCGGGCCTTGCTGGAGATCCTGCGCAGCCTGCCTCAAGCCCGGCTCATCGTCACGCACGACGTATGGTTCGCCAGGGAACTGGCCGGCCGCGCGGCGTTCTTCGAGCGGGGCCGGATTGTCCGGGATGGTCCCATCGACGAAGTCCTGCGACACTTCGAGTGGGACCTGCGGGCGCAGGAGAAGCGGGACAGGCAGCCCTGTCCGCGAGGGACAGGGTAGCCTGTCCCCCCTTATCGCCTGACGGTTCTGAAAGCGGCTACTACTTGGCCGCGGCGGCCTTCCGCTTCCGGTATTCCGCCCAACGGCGCTTCTGTGCATCCGCGATGCGCTTGCGCGCCGCGGCGCTCAGCGCGCGCCTCGGGCGGGCTTGGGCGGCGCGGCGGCCGCCTGCCTTGCCTTTCCCAGTGCCCAGCAATCTGCGCACGTGTTCGAGGTGCGCTTCCACGTTTCGCTTCTGCGCCTCCAGCCCGCTGAGGGCCGCGGCGAGAACGACAGCATCGGCTATCGACTTAGCTCTCGGCATATGTGTTCCTGATTACCAAGATAGCATAAATCCAGTAACCGTGTCTCAGCAGCCGCAAAAAAAAGGGGACATTCCGGGCTGGCGCGCCGAAATCCACCGTATGCGACGGAACGCAGGCGTGTCCCCGATTCTTTTCACGGCCTCTCAAGTGCGGGGCGAATCGCAGATAATGGTCACCGGCCCCTCGTTCACCAACTGGACCTTCATCATAGCCTGAAAGACCCCGGCCGCGCAGGGGACCTGGCGGGCGCGCACCGCTTCCAGGAAGCGCTCATAGAGCGCGCGCGCCTGCTCCGGGGGCGCGGCCTGGTCAAAGCTGGGCCGCCGCCCTTTCCGGCAGTCGCCGTACAGCGTGAACTGGGAAACCACCAGGAGGCTGCCGCCCACCTCGGTGAGGCTGCGGTTCATTTTCCCTTCCTGGTCGGGGAAGATGCGCAGGCCGAGCGTTTTGTCCGCCAAATAGTCGGCGTCCGCGGCGGTGTCCGTCCGGGCGATGCCCAGCAGGACCACCAGGCCCCGGCCGATCGAGCCCGTCACCTGGCCGTCCACCTCGACGCGCGCCTCGCTAACTCGCTGCAAGACCACCCGCATATGCTATAAGTATGCCAGAGAGCCCACGGCGATGATCGAAACCTACGCCTACGCCCGGGCCGGGCTGCTGGGCAATCCCAGCGACGGCTACTACGGCAAGACTATCGCCTTCCTGGTGCGCAATTTCCGGGCGCGGGTGCTGCTGCACCCCAGCGCCCGGCTGGAGATCAAGCCCTCCAAGGCCGACACGCCGGTCTTCGAAGACCTGGAAGACCTCTATCGCACCACGCGCTGGCGCGGCTACTACGGCGGCATCCGGATCATCCAAGCGCTGCTGGTGCGGTTCATCGACTACTGCCGCGAGCAGGGCATTGCGCTCCCGGACCGCAATTTCACCATCGAGTACGAGTCCACCATCCCCATGCGCCTGGGGCTGGGCGGCTCCAGCGCCATCATCACCGCCGCGCTACGCGCCCTGTGCCAGTACTTCCAGGTGACGGTCCCGCTGCCGGTCCAGCCCAACCTGGTCCTGGAGACCGAAACCCGGGAGCTGGGAGTGCCGGGTGGTCTTCAGGATCGCGTGGTTCAGGCCTACGAGGGACTGGTCTTCATGGACTTCTCGCGGGACCTCATGGAGCGCCAGGGCCACGGCCAGTACGAGCGTCTGGACACAGCGGTGTTGCCCCCGGTCTACGTGGCCTACCGCACCTGTCTCAGCGAGGGCACGGAGATCTTCCACAGCAACGTGCGCGAGAGGTGGCGGGCCGGCGATCCGGAGATCGTTGCGGCGATGCGGACCTGGGCCGGCTACGCCGAGCAGGGGCGCGAGGCCCTGCTCCGCCGGGACTACGACGCGCTGGATCACCTGATCGACGCCAACTTCGATCTGCGCGCCAGGATCTACCGCTTGAGCGACGGCAACCGCCAGATGATCGAGGTCGCCCGCCGCGTGGGCGCCAGCGCCAACCTGGCCGGCTCGGGCGGGGCCATCGTGGGGCGCTACCGCGGCGAGCAAATGTACGAGGATCTCGTGGCGACGCTCCAGCCACTGGGCGTGGCGGTGTTCAAGCCGGTGATCGTGCCGACGGGCTGACGGCTCAGTCGAACAATGCCGCTACCGGCACCGAGAAGCCGGGCAACAGCTCGGGCTCCGTCAGAACGTCTTCCCGCTTGAGCACGCGTGCCTGGCCGCTGGTTTCAAAGACGTGCACCTGCGCAGTCTCCGGGTAGACCACCCAGACGGTGTGAGCGCCGCTCGCCAGATACTGCTGGACCTTGCGCATCAGTCCCGATGCCGTGTCACTCGGGGAAACGACCTCCACGGCCAGGTCGGGCGCACCTTTGATCCTGGCTTCGGGGTCGATTGGGCGACCGGCGCGCAGGAAGCCTACGTCCGGTCCGCGCAGCGTGGGCGGCTGCGCCGAGAGCAAGTAGCCCGTGTCTGAAAAGACTTCCCCCAGCGCGTTCGCCTGTAGGAAGCGGTCCAGCGCTCCCAGGATCTTGCGCTGGATGCGCGCGTGTTTGGGCATGGGAAACGTCATGGACACCAGCTCCCCTTCGTCCAGCTCGTAGATCACCCCGTCGTCGCACGAAAGACGCTCGAACTCCTCCAGGGTCATCAGCGTCTTGGTCGCCATGCTTCGATTGTACCGCCCGGCCCGATCTACTTCCGCTCCAGGTACTTCTTGTACAGCCGCAGGTGCTTGCTCTCCAGATCGACGGCTTGGCCGCGGATGAAGCACTGCTTGATCTGCGTGCGCGTCTCCAGCGGATCGCCGTCGGTGACGATCACATCCGCCAGCTTGCCCTTCTCGAGCGAGCCGAGCTGGTCGGCCACGCCCCAGATCTCCGCCGCGGTCAGCGTGATGGCCTTGAGCGCCACCTCGTAGGGCAGGCCATAGGCCACGGCGTTGGCCGCCTGGTAGGGCAGGTTGCGCGAAAACGACGTGGAGAAGGACCCGAAGGCGAGCTTCACGCCCGCCTTGTGCAGCTCAGCGGGTTGCGTGACGGGCTGGTCGTACGAATCGTCCTCCTCGGTGGGCAGCCGCAGCGTGGGACCGAGGACCACCGGGACGTTCTGCGCCTTCAACTCGGCGGCCACCTTCCAGGCCTGATCGCCTCCGGCCAGCACCACGCGGATCTGCTGCTTGGCAGCGAACTTCAGCGCCTCGCGGATGGCCCGCTCGCGCTGCGCCAAAATCACCACCGGCAGTTTCTTCTCGAGCACCGGCAGCATAGCCTCCATCTTCAGGTCCTGCTCGACGGGGCCGGCCGCCTTGGCCTTCTGGTAGCGGCGGGCGCGCTCGAAGAACTCCTCGAGCTCGCGCAGCCGCCGCTCGTAGGTGCGCCGCGCCTCGGCGTAAGGCGTGGTGCGGCCGGGAACTTCGATGGCGCCGCCGCGGCCGCCTCGGGTCTGGATCACGGGGAATTGCAGGATCATGGCCGCGGAGGGACGCACCGCCATTTCCTGCCAAGTCCAGCCTTCCAGGTGAATGAGCGCGGCCTGCCCGCAGATGATGCCGCCGCCCGGCAAGGTCATGACGCTGGTGATGCCGTTGGCACGCGTCACGGGAATGTGGTCGCTGGCCGGGTTGACGGCGATCAGGGCGCGGAGCTGCGGGTTGAAGTCGCCGATCTCGTCGGCGTCCTGGGTCTCCCGCACCGAGCCGATTTCGGAAAGGCCGATCTCGGTGGCCGAATCGATCAGCCCGGGGTAGACGCGCAAGCCCTTCAGCTCGATGATGCGCGCGCCGCGGGGCGCCGCGATCTTGGCGCCCACCTCGGCGATCTTACCCTCGCGTATGAGCACGGCGCCGCCCGCGATCTCCGGCCCGGAGACCGGATAGACCGTGCCGCCGCGCAGCAGCAGAGTCTCCTGGGCGACGGCCGCGGCCGGCAGCCCGATGAGCAGAACGAGCGTCGCGATCCTCATGACGGCCTCCTGAAGCTGGGCGGTCCCGACTTCTTCTGTAGTTCTTTGGCCTTCTCGACCAGCGCCTTCTTGCGCGCCTCGCGCTCGCCGCGCTGGCTCGCGTCGCGGTCGCGGTCGAAGTACACCTCGCCGTCGATCAGCACCTTCTGCACCTTGGCGTAGTTCGACAGCGGGTGCTTGTCGTAGATGACCAGATCGGCGTCCTTGCCCGGCTCGATGGAACCGACGCGGTCCTCGATCCCCATCTGCCTGGCCGGGTTGATGGTGATCATGGCCAGGGCCTCGTCCTCGCTCACCCCGCCGTACTTGATGATCTTGGCGGCCTCCTGGTTGAGGTGCCGCATCAGCTCGGCCGAATCGGAGTTGAGCGCCACCTGCACGCCGTGGCGCAGCATCAGGGCCGCGTTGTAAGGGATGGCGTCGATGACTTCCATCTTGTAGGCCCACCAGTCGCTGAAGGTGGTGGCACCGGCCTTGTGGGCGGCGATCTCGGGAGCCACCTTGTAGCCCTCCAGCACGTGGATCAGGGCGTGGACCCGGAAGCCGAACTCCTCACCCAGGCGCAGGATCATGAGGATCTCGTCGGCCCGGTAGGCGTGCACGTGGACCAGGGAGCGGCCTTCGAGCACGTCCACCAGCGGTTCCAGTTTCAAGTCCCGGCGCGGCGGCAAGACGCTCTCGCCGCGCTGGCGCTTGGCCTCGTAGTCCTGCCACGCCTGCCGGTAGGTCTTCGCCTCGCTGAAGGCCTCCCGGATGACGTCCTCGACGCCCATGCGCGTGGCGGGGTAGCGCTGCGGCGTGGCGCTGACGCCGAAGGGCGTTGCGCCCCCGCGGCGCTTGGGGTTCTCCCCCAGCGCCATCTTCAGAACCGGCTTGGCGCCGTCAAAAACCAGGCCCGCCGCGGTTTGGCCCGGCCGCCAGCGCATCTTCAGCGCGGTGCAGGTGCCGCCGATGGCGTTGGCGCTGCCGTGCAGACCCAAAATGGTAGTCACGCCGCCGGCCAGCGCCCGGTAGATGGCGATGTCCTCGGGGTTCAGCACGTCGCGGATGTTCACCATCGAGGACACGGAGATGCTGCCTTCGTTGGTGCTCTCGGCGGCGATGTGCGAGTGGTTGTCGATGATGCCCGGCATCACGTACTGCCCCGAGGCGTCAATGACCTGCGCGCCCTCGGGGATCAGCACCTTCTCGCCCGCCTCCGTGATCTTGCCGTCGCGCACCAGGATGGACCCCTGGAACCGGCCCTTGGTCACGGTCAGGACGTTGGCGTTGCGGATCACGATGGGCGGAGCTGCCACCAGCGGCGCCGCTGCGGCCAGTATCAGCATCCAATGCGGTCTCATCGGCTCACCTCCTCGGCCGGCTCCGGCACGGGCTCGTACTTCGCTCCGTCAATGAAGATGTACTTGACCTGGGTCTTCTCCTGAAACAGCTCGCCGCTGGTCACCACCAGGTTGGCGATCTTGCCCCGCTCGATGCTGCCCAGGCGGTCGGCCACGCCGTAGATCTCTGCTGCGCTGAGGGTGAAAGCGCGCACGGCGTCAGCGGGCGCCAGGCCGGCCTCGAGGGCGCGCCGCACGGCCCGCACGAACTCGCGCGAGCTGGTTACCCCTTCGGTGTAAAAGGCAAACGGGACGCCCGCCTTGGCCAAGGCCGCCGGCGTCGAGGGGGCGCGCTCGCGCAGCTCCAGGACGCGGAGCGCTTCCACGTCCTCGGGGTCCGCGTCCCGGCTGCGCTCGGGCCACTTCAGGCTCACCAGCACTGGCGTACCGGATTTCTTCAGCAGCTCGGCCGCGCGCCAGGCTTCGTGCGCTCCGTACAGCACCGCCGGGCGCTTCAACTCGGAGGCGAACCGCACCATGCGGTCCACCTCGACGGCCCGCGTGGCCGGCAGCAGCAGTCGCGGCGCCTCCAGCACGCCCTCCAGCGCCCGGTCGTAGTCCGGACGCTTGGCGCCCACCGGCCGCGCCGCGTAGGCCTCCTTGGCCAGCTTGTAGTGCTCGGCGTCCAGGAAGATCTGCCGGATGTAGGCCAGCACCCCCATCAGCGAACCCGGAAAACTGCTGAATCCCGCGCTCGCCACCGTCATGTACAGGCCGGCCGGCGCGCTCACCACCATCTGACCGCCCTTTTCTCCGGCCAGATTGATCACCGCGCCCTGGCCGGCGAAGATCCCCCGCGGCGGGAAGGTCACGCAGGTAGTGAAGCCGACGCTGCGGGCGGTCTCGATCCGCCGGTCGGAGGGGCTCACCAAGTCCGCGGCGCGCATCCAGCTCGTGTTGGAGGGCCGGTCTTCCGGGCCGCGCGCGGGCTGGGTGGCGGTGGTGGGTTGCGTGGGCGGTCCCGGAGTCTCCGCGGGCGCCGGCGTGGCGGGCTGCCCCGGTGTGCGCCCCAAGCCGCGCGTCGTGGTGGTCGGCGCTGCGGCCGCCTCGGCAATCCCCAGGGTGCCGAGCGCGTCGATCAGGCCCGGGTAGACGGTCAGGCCTTTGCCTTCGATAATCCAGGCATCGGCCGGGATGGCGACGTCCGCGGCGACCTGCTCGATCAGCCCGTCCCGGATCAGCACGGTGCCGCGCTCCAGCACCGGGCCGCTGACCCGTACGATTCGCGCATCGCGAATCGCAAACACCGATGGCGGCGCGGCCTCAAGCGCGCAGGCTGCGACGCACACCAACAGAACGGCGAAATTCCTCATAGGCCCTCGATATACTGTAGAGTCTACGATGTTAACCCGAAAGGTCACCCGGTACAAGGACGCGGGGGTGAACATCGACGAGGCGGACCGGGCCCTGGCGCACATCAAGCGCCTGGCGGCCGGCACGATGACCCGTGGCGTGGTTGCCGGCATCGGTGGTTTCGGCGGCGGCTACTTGCTGTCGGGCTGGCGGCGCCCGGTGCTGGTTAGTTCCGCCGACGGCGTCGGCACCAAGCTCAAGGTGGCGTTCCTGACCGGCCGGCACGACACGGTGGGCGAGGATCTGGTCAACCACTGCGTCAATGACATCGCCGTGCTGGGCGCCAGGCCCTTGTTCTTCCTGGACTACTTCGCCACCGGGAAGCTGGAGGCGGCCACGCTGCGCGAGGTGGTTTCCGGGCTGGCGCGCGCCTGCCGCCAGAACGGCTGCGCCCTGATCGGAGGCGAGACCGCCGAGATGCCTGGCCTGTACGCCGGCGGCGAATACGACCTGGCCGGCTTCATCGTAGGGGCGGTGGAGCGCCGCCGGATGCTGACCGGCGCGCGCATCCGTGCGGGCGACGTGCTGATCGGGCTGCCCTCGACCGGCCTGCACACTAACGGCTACTCGCTGGCGCGCAAGCTGTTGTTCGACGTGGCCGGCTACGGACCGAAGACTCTCCTGCCGGAGTTGAACTGCACGGTGGGGGAGGAGCTGCTCAAGGTTCACCGCAGCTACCTGAAGCCGATTCAGGCGCTGGCTTCCCGGGGCCTCATGAAGGGCGCGGCGCACATCACCGGAGGAGGGATCACCGACAACCTGCCGCGCATCCTGCCCCGCGGCCTGGCGGCCGAGGTCCACACCGGCTCCTGGCCGGTGCCCGCGGTCTTTCGAGTGCTGCGCCAGCTTGGGAACATTCCCGAGCGCGACTACCGGCGCACGTTCAACCTGGGCATTGGACTGATCCTGGCGGTCTCCCAGCGGCAGCTTGCGCGGGCGGAGCGCGTGCCGGCGGAGATGGGAGAGACGCCTTATCGGATGGGGCGCGTGATCGCGGCCCGGCGGGGCGCCCGTGCGCGCATGGTCTACATATGAAACGTCTAGGCATCCTGCTTTCCGGGCGAGGCTCGAACTTCGAGGCCATCGCCGACAACGTGGCCGCCGGGCGTCTGGAGGCCAAGATCGCCGTGGTGATCTCGAACCGGGCCGAGGCGCGCGGCCTGGAGATCGCCCGCCAGCGCGGCCTCAACGCCGTGTGCATCCCCTCGAAGGGGCTGGACCGGGAGGTCTACGACCGCATGGTGGTGGCCGAGCTGCGCAAGAACCAAGTTGACCTGGTCTGCCTGGCAGGTTTCATGCGGCTGCTGAGCGCCTACTTCGTGCGCGAGTTCCCCCTGGCCATCCTCAACATCCACCCCGGCTTGCTGCCATCCTTCCCCGGCCTGGACGCGCAGCACCAGGCGCTCGAGCATGGCGTGAAAGTCTCCGGCTGCACGGTGCACTTCGTGGACGAGTACCTGGACCACGGGCCGATCGTCGTTCAGCGCGTCGTGCCAGTGCTTGAGACCGACACGGTGGAGACGCTCTCGGCGCGCATCCTCGTCGAGGAGCACCAAGCCTACACCGAGGCCATCCGCATCGTGCTGTCGGGCAAGTGGCGCTTGGAGGGGCGCAGAGTGGTTGTCGAGGAGTGAGGCAGAGCTCAGGACGGCCCGCCCGTGGCGGGCGGAGAGAGCAACTGGCCGACGTCGCGAGCGCCGTGCAAGACCCGAAGAATGACCACGCGGGACTTGTGGGCGGTGTAGTAGATCACATAGTTGCCTACAGGGAAGCTGCGGAGACCTGGAATGATCTCGGGCCGGCGCCGGCCCAGGCGGGGCATGCGCGCAAGCACGGCGAACCGGCCGACAATCGAGTCGATGAGGCGGTCAGCGACGTCTTCGCTGCGTTGTTCGGCCGCATACAGCCAGATGTCGTCCAAATCTGCTGCGGCGTCCGATGAAACGCGGATTCTGCTCATTGGCCGCCTACGCTGCGCGTGCGGGCGAGCCTCCTTCTGCCTCTGGCTTTCACCTGCCGAGCCAGGGTGCGGACGCCGGGTCCGTCGTAGTCGGCGTACCCACCGCGGCTCACCTGCTCAATGGCGTGTCGGAGATCCTGACGAAGGAGGGCGAGCTTGTGCTCCTCTCTTTCTCTGAGCAGACGCAAGGCGTCGCGGACAACCTCGCTGGCGGTCTGGTACATCCCGGTGGCTACCTTATCGCTGACCAGCTTCTCCAACTCCGGTGTGAGAGAGACGTTCATAGGACCGACCTCCTACAGGCTGACAACCGCCTGACGGTCTACATTATAGCAGAAAATAGCATTTCCTGTTACGCGTTTGGCCGGCCGCTGCGCGCGCGGAGCGCGTGCTGGCGGAGGTGGGAGAGACGCTCTCGGCGCGCATTCTCGTCGCGGAGCACCAAGCCTACACCGAGGCCATCCGCATCTTGCTCTCGGGCAAGTGGCGCCTGGAGGGCCGCCGGGTGGTCATTGAGCCATAAGGCCGAAGGCTTCGACCGCGAAGCCTTCGCGCGCACCGGCCTCCGCCAAGCGCCGGTCCAGGCATACGAAGTGCCGGCCCCGCGGGCGTTCCTCGCACCAGATCAGCGCGGCCGCCAATTGAAGAGCGTCGGCAGCCCGCAAGGGGTGGCGCTCCAGCAGCACCTCGGCGAGTTCACGCACACGCGAGCCGGGTGTGACCTCTCCCCACTCGGCCCGGAACGACGCCAGGCGCGCCAGAGCCCTTCTGTGCTGCTGCTGGCTGATGTCGCGGCTGCGGAGAAGGCGCCACAATGCGGCGGTCACTTCTACCGGTGTGCACCACCACATAGCAACCGATCGGCTCTGCAAAGCCGCTCTGACGTATGCACTAGCTGGCTGGGCGACGCACAGCGGCACAACCGCGCTGGCATCCCAGAAGGAGTCAATCCTCTTCACGCTCAGCCTCGATGGCGGCCAGCACCTTCTCCAGCGGCACGTCACAACCCGGTATGGAAAAAACCGCTTCCCAATCGAGCGGCTTCTCCGGCAGCCGCACCAGCCCCTCGGCGGCGAGCCGCAGCATCCTTTCGTCGTAGGTTTCGCTCTCCGACAAGGGCACGAGTTTGGCCACGGGCGTGTTGCGGTCCCGGATGAGGATCTCCTCGCCCCGACGCACCCGCTTGAGGTACGTGCCCAGGTGCCCGCGAAGCTCGGCGATGTTGACGGCCTGCATCTCATGTACATTATGTACATGAACCACCCGGCAGTTCAAGCCGCCCAGAAGTACTCCGCGAACAGCCGGTCCACGGCGCGGTCGAGCTCTGGCGTGACGTGGCCCAGCTCGGCCAGCCGCCGGGCCTCCTCGCCCACCCGCCGGATGTTCTCCCGGAAGCGCTGGTGACGAGCCTCGCCCATGAAATCAATATTGCTCTCGTCGCCCAGGAAGGCGGCGATGCTGCCGAAGCCGCTGGCCGCACCGCGGAGGCCGCGCGCCCCCTCGGGCGAGGCCCGCTCGAGGGCGTAAGCGTAGACCAGCACGGCAACCTCGATGCGCCCCATGCGAAGGCGTTGCGCGCTCAGGCGTTCCCGCCACGGGCCGATCTGCGCCCGCGAGAACATCACTGTGGGCGACGGCATCACGTTGTTGACCGCGTTTTCGGCCAGCCACGCGCCCTCCCGGGAGATAGTCTCTCCAGCGAGCGTGGCCGCTTCCTCCAGGGTGCCCGGCCGGCCCAGCGTTACCACGCTCATCCGCGGGCTACCGCCGTGAATTCTCACCAAGCCGCGTGCGGCCAAGTCCCGCAGCAGAGCATCGTCCGCCGGCAGCGGCAGCACGTAGGCTTTCGCGGCGGCGGACAGGTCTTGCGCGGCGTAGACCCGGGGCTGCACCTCCACCCAGTGGCCGCGTTGAATGCTGACCGGGGTGTAAACTGCAATGGCGTTCCCCAGCCCCTGGAAGTACACTGCCACCAGCCGGTCGTTGAGCCGGTCGCGCTCGATGATGCGCGCCAGGGTGCGCATTTCGTTCCAGTCGAGCTGGCGGGGGAAGTCCAGCTTCAGGTTCCAGCCCACCTCCAGTGCCAAGCTGGGGATGGAGAGCGGATACACCGTGGCCACCGCCAGCAGCAACGCTGCTAGCGCCGCCCGCAGAGCCCGAAGCGGAATTCGTTCCCACAGCCAGGCGCAGAACAACCCGCCCAGTACCGACGCCACGATAGTGGACTGCAACTGGAAGCGGATCGAGTCCTGATAAAGCCAGGCTGCCGGGGCGAGCACCCAGGCAATCAGGAAAGCATGCTGCTTGGGGTGGCGCAGGATGAGCACCAAACCCGGCGCCGCCAGCAGGTAAACCAGCGGCGCGATCATCCAGGCCACGTGGCCGCGCTGCCCGCGGTACCAGTCCGCATACCTGAGGACATGCACGATGTAGGGCAGCGCCAGGACCAGCGTCGAGACGCCCACGGCCGCCAGCCGTCGCCACCGGCGCGTGAACAGCGCCGCGATCAGGATGCCCAGCGGCGCGGTGGTGATGCCGCCCAAGTGAACGTAAATGGCGGCCGTCGTGAACAGCGTGGCCAGCGCGGTTCGGCCTTCCAGGAAGAAATGGATGGCCCAGGGCGTGAGGATGAACACCCAGCCCGAGGGCAGCCCGAGGAAGAATGACGCAGAGGCGAACACGCTGCCGCTGAGCACCGCGGCGGCGATCAATGCTGCGCGGTCTCCAGCCAGTTGCCGCGCAAAGTACACCGCCGTCCACATGGCTGCCGCCCACTGGAGAAACGCCAGGATGCTCAGCGCCAGGACGTAGGCATCGCCGGAGCCGCCCAGCAGGCGTCCCACCGCCGCGATGGCGTAGTGCAACAGCGGCCCTTGAAGGTTGGGCCTTCCGCCCGGTCCCCAGTTGATGTAGTCCCACCAGTAGGTGCCGTGCTCGGCGTACTGCCGCGCCAGGGCCACGTGATAGGCGTGGTCGATATTGGGGAAGTAGTCCGGGATCATCCACGCCAGCAGCAGGCCGTGCAGCGCCAGGACGATCCAGGTGAGCCGGCGCGCCCAGGGTGAGCCGGGAACGTTCATGAACGTGAGGCTATCACAGTGCCGGTGTTGCGGCCGAATCGAGCCCTCGACTACCGCTTTCCACTCAACCTGATGAGGTCACTGACGTCCACGGTGTGCCGGGCCGACCCCTTGCCGGCCGCTTTCGCCAGGATCGCATTGGCGCGCCGCTCCAGTTCCTTGGCTTCGCCTTTGCGTTTCATCTGCCGCAGCACTACCGCGTAGTTCAACAGAACGCCTCCGTACAGTTCGTGGTCCGCCCCGAAGCTGGCCTCCGCGATGACGAGAGCCCGCCTGAGGAGCAGCTCGGCTTCCG